>DATJEJ010000064.1:0-8410 GCA_035496795.1 Candidatus Omnitrophota bacterium | reverse complement strand
GCGGCTGCCGCGCGGCGCCCACCCGGTGCACGGTGACCCCGAGGCGGCCGAGGTTTCGCGCCACGCCGAGTCCGTTGACGGGATCGTCGCCGAGAATGATCGCGGGGGGGCGTTTCCCGGAGCGAGACGAGGTCAGGCCGGAATCCGAAGATCCTTCCTGACGCATGGAACGCATCTCCCTGGCGCGCGTGGGGGCCGCGTCCCTTCGGCGGGTCTATGTACGTCGGCGGAGCCGACGATGGGGTCACGCGAGATTATAGCAGAACGAGACGCTTAGCCGTTCTTCAACGTGACGCGGCGCGTCCCCACGGTGGCCACCTCGGCCCAGGGAATGATCTCCTCGCGCACGGACCGAAGCCCCATGCGTTCCAGCCAGGTGACCCGGCCGATCACGATCTCGGTGATGACGCGGGCGGTGGTGGGCTGGCCGTGCTCCGGCTCGCCCGAGGAGCGCAGATCGATCACGTGGCCGCGGTGAGCGCCGGAAGCCGTGACCACCTCCATCCCGAGCACCTCGGAGAGCTTCATCGGGCCCCCGGGAGCTTCGCGATCCACCGCGCCGCGCTTCGATCGGCGGCGTCCAGGCCCAGCGCCTCGGACGTGGAGCGCAGCTTGATCCGGCTCGCGATGAGCGCGATCTCCGGCCAGGGGATCCGCTTGGACCGCTTGCCGAAGAACTTCTTCGCGATCGCCGCCAGCCATCCGGGCAGGTGCTCGAACGCGGCGCCCGGGCCGGTGAAGATGGCCGTGGCGCGCAGCGTCCCGTCGTCGGTGATCTCGATCTCGACGTCGTCCACCTTGCCGCACTCCACGTAGTCGGCGTCCAGCAGCTGGTGGTCCATCAGCATCCGCACGACGTCGAAGAAGGGCGGTCGCTGCCGCAGATCGGCGGGCTTCACAGCTTTCCTCCGCGGGTCACGACCAGGAGCGGGAGCGCGAACAGCCCGGCCAGGGTGACCAGGCCAAGGAAGAACCATCCCGCGAGCTGCGTGGCCCCGTTGTTCACGTAAGCGCCCATGATCCGCCGGTCGCCCGCGGCCATGAGCAGCGGCAGGTAGGTGAGCGGCAGGATCAGCACCGAGAAGACGATCGAGTATTCGACCACCTGGATCGGGTTCACGCCGGTCAGGACGATGAGCACCGCCAGGGTGAGCATGACGATCCAGGCGAGCGCGAAGCGCGGCGCGCCGGTGGGCTTCCGCCACTTGCCCCAGGGCCATCCCAGGAACTGCGCCGTGTTGTAGGCCCCGGTGAGGGCGTTCTCGACCGCGGCGCCGCCGAAGGCGAAGAGCATGCCGAGGAGCGCTACGGCGAGTCCCACGCGTCCCATGGTGAAGGCGGGGCCGAGCGCGGCCGCCCCGGGCCATTGGGGATCGATGCCGAGCGGCTTCAAGAGCTGCCCGCCGATCAGGACGAGCGCCACCGAGAGGGCCGATCCCAGGGCGAACCCGACCGTCACCACGATGCGGTTCATCGGCACCTCGTGCGGCTGCCAGCCGTCCTCGATGGCGCCCGAGGAGTAGAAGTAGGTCTCGTAGGGCAGCATGATCGAGGAGAGGAGGGAAACGGCGAAGAAGGCGTAGACCAGATAGTCCCTGGACGATTCGACGGCCGGCACGTTCGGCACGAACCCGGCCGCCACCGCATGCCAGTCGGGGCGCAGCCGGATGGCCGCGATGATGAACACGATCATGAGGAGGCCGAGGAGCCCGAAGAAGCGCTCGATCCACTTGAACGCGAAGAACCAGACGATCGCAAGCAGGGCGAGGAAGGTGAGGATCGCGAGCAGTCCGTAAGGCCAGCCGGACATCATCCGGAGCACGATCGCGATGCCGCCGATCTCGGCGGCGCAGGTGAGCAGGCTGACGAGATTGGCCGCCAGCAGGGTGCTGAGCCCCATCCGGAACCCGGCCCGTTCGCGCACCCAGTTGAAGATCGGCTGCTTCGTGACCGCGGCCACGCGCCCGGCCATCTCGCCGAAGAGAATGATGCCGAGAGTCCCCAGGGCGACGACCCAGAGCAGGCTGTAGCCGAACTTGGCGCCCGCGCCCAGGGAGAAGACGAGCTCGCCGACCTCCACGAAACCGCCCATGGCCGTCAGGATGCCGAGGAAGATCTGGAGGAAGGGGTTCATGAAGAACGAGCTACCGCTCCAGCTCCTGCTTCAGGCTGTCGACCCGTGCCTTGATCGAGCCGAGGGTCGCCTGGCCGGCGATGACGGACTCGGCAGAGGCTCCCGGCGTGGCCAGCGCCCGAAGGGCACTCGAGGCGGACCCGGCGAGGGCGGTCGCTTCCGCAAACTGGCCCCGAAGCTCGGGAAGCGGGCGGGCGCGGGTGAGGTTCGTCGCCACGTGCGCCAGATCGTCCCGAAGCAGCTCCAGCTCGACATCGTAGAAGTTGCGGGTCAGGCGGGACTCGTCGTCCCCGCGCGCCAGGGTCAGCCCCTCGGCGGCCGAGGTACCGATCGAGTTCAGATTGACGCGGAGGGTGTCCCGGTTGGCCGGAAGGAACGTGGCGAGACCGATCGCAAAGGCGAGGGCGGCGATGACGACCGCGACCACCACCGTCAAAAGTGCGCGGCTATGGTGCTCCGCTCGACGCATCGGATCATGATAGCTCAGGACCCCCGCCCCGGCATCTTCGTACCTTGAGGTGCGAAACGGAGCGGGGCAGGCGCGCCAAGCGCCCGCCCCGCGAGGTTAACTTCAATTGTGCCGATTACTTCGCCGTCTTGGGAGGGGGTCGCTTCGCCCCTTCGGGGGGCGAGGTACTCCGCTCAGGAGACGACGAAGGGGAAGGTCTGGGTGATCCGAAAGGGGTCGTTGGCACGGGCCTCGATCAGCTGCCGCTCGATCAGATCGGGCGGGGTGTGAAAGAGGCCGCCGCCCATGCCGCCGTAGAGCTGACTCAGGCCACCGCCGATCCCGCCCCCGAATCCGCCGATGCCGCCGAAGCCGCCGGAGCCGCCCGCGCCGCCGAAGCCCACGGGGCTCGTCTGGCCGAGGGAACTCCAGGGCGACCCGATGTGGCTCCATGGCGAGGTCACGCCCTGGCTGAGGAAGGGGTTGGCGAACTGCTGGAACGGGCTGTGCTGGAATCCGAACGGGATCTGGGGCGGGATGCCGGGGAAGCCACCCTGCATGCCCTGCTGAAGCCCGAATCCCGGCGCACCGATGCCGTAGGGCTGCTGCATTCCGTATCCCTGCTGCATCCCGTACCCCTGCGTCGCGTACGGATTGAACGCGGACTGCGGCCCTCCGGTATGCCCAAGTCCATGCACCGAGAGACGCACCTGGTTCAGGGCGTCGATCGTCTGGTTGATCCGGTCGTTCAAAATCTGAAGTTTGCGAACGTCGACTTTCGCTTCCATGGGTCTCTCCTCGTGGACAGCAGGCCGATCCTTGGGCCCGCTGATCGATTTCGTCTTCCGTGACGACTCGGAAGAGCTCTTGGAACGGCGCGGCGGCATGAGGCCTCCGCTAGGCGATGGGTATGGTTCGCGATTCGGACGACTCCCGCTTGGGAATACGGATCTCGAGAACGCCGTCGTGCAGGTTCGCCTGGAGCTGCTCCACCCGGGCGGCGTGCGGTAGCGGGATGACCCTGCGGAAACGACCGTAGGGGTGCTCCACGTACTTGAGGGTCCGTCCGTCCCCGTCCTTGGACTCGCGGAGCGGGCGTTCTCCATGCACCTGGAGGAGGCCGCGGTCCACCGTGACGTGAACGCGCTCGCGCGTCATGCCCGGCAGATCGACGAGGATCACCAGCTCCTCCTTGGCCTCCCATAACGTGATCAGGGGCTTCCACTCGGTTTCGACGCGGCTGCCCGTGGAAAAGGCGGCGAGCGTCTCGACCAGGCGATCCACCTGCTCGTGGACGTGCTCTTCGGGGACTTTCTCGGGGGGAATCGTGGCGTACGGCTGATCTCCGACCGGTGGCTGCTGCCCGGTCACCGACCGGTAGAGCCGCTCGACCTGTTCGATGGCGGTGTCGATGCTCTCGGTCTCGTTCATGCTTCCTCCTCGGCGTACGCGATCTCGGAATCGTCCTCGAAGGAAGCCTGCACCAGGACCAGGCTCTGCAGGCGCAGCGCGCTGGCCTGAATGATCACCTCCAGCTCGGCCTCGTTCAGCCGGTCCGCCAGACGGACATGCCGCTCCGTATCGGGAACGCTCCGCGCGGAGTCGTTCGTAGGATCGGCAGGGAGGTCGTCGAGATCGGGGTTCGAAATTCGCGTCGGCGACATGATGCGCTCACTTCCTCCCGGGCTCGATGCCCGGGGCGTCCGGCGCACGGTGTGTGCGCCTTCGTCGGCTTCACGGACAGGTGACAGGAATTGCTTCCTTTCCGCGAAGCGTCCCACTACGTCGTATGTCATTCGGAACTGCGACGGAAAAAACCTGCAAGTCGCATGCCCTCAACACGCGACGTCGTGTGCGGCATCGTCCCCCGAGACGACGGCCGCTCCGACGCACGGAGATACACCGCGCGATGAATCCGGTTTCCACACGAAAGCGAAGCGTGAGTAAGGAATTGTCGCGTGACTTCGCAGGAGCGAGCGCGCGCGCCGCGACGGAGCGATGTTCTTCACGCTCGCGACACGGGGCATTGCGTGCGCGGCGATGCGCGCGCATTGGCACACCGAACGGTGAAAGCGTGTACGTTCGGGGTCGCCGGGACAGGAGGCGCGTTCCCTTCCGTCCGCTTGACAACATCGCGCCAGTCCGGCACAAGTATCGGGTCCCTTGGCTTTCCACCGTGCCGGTACGGACGAACCTCGTAGAAACGCGGAGCGCCGCCGGCGGCTCCCGGGAGAGACGATGCTCATCAGCCAGAAGATGGTCGCGGCGCTGAATACCCAGATCGGGAACGAATTCGGCGCCTTCCTCCAGTACGTGCAGATCGCGTCCCACTTCGGAAGGGAGAACCTTCCCGAACTTTCGAAACACTTCTATCGCCAGGCCGAAGAGGAGAAGGTTCACGCCCTGAAGATCGTGAACTACGTAGTCGACGCGGGGGGCTCGGCGGCCATTCCGGCGATCCCCGCGCCGCGCCCGGCGTTCGCGAACGCCCAGGAGGCGGTGCAGCTCTCCCTGGACTGGGAGGTCACCGTGACGAAGCAGATCAACGGCCTCGTGGACCTCGCGATCGCGGAGAACGATCACACGTCGCGGAACTTCCTGCAGTGGTTCGTCGCCGAACAGCTCGAGGAGGTCTCCAGCATGGACATGCTCCTCAGCATGGTTCGGCGTGCCGGGGAACAGGGGCTTCTCTTCATCGAGGACTTCCTGGCAAGGCACAAGGGAATGCCGGTCTCGACGCCCGGGCCGGAGAGCGCCGGCAGCTAGAGAAGCGTCGCTGGCGCGCGGCGCCGCTTGGAGTAGAATCGGGCCGTGGAACTGGCCACGATCATCATGCAGGACCGCCTTCGCTACGCGAAGGTCCTGGTCGAGATGCGCGAGCTGCAGCGCGCCGAGCTCGAGGTGGCGGAGATCCTCGAGGAGACCCCCGAGCATCTCGACGCGCTGAGCCTCTTCACCAAGATCAAACACATGCGCGGCCAGCTCTCGCTGGCCGTCGCTTGCGCCGCCCAGCTCCAGTCCCGGAGGTCCATCTCGGGCGAGCAGGGGCGGATGCATCTCGAATCGATGCTCCACATGGCCCAGGACCCCGTGCACGGCGCGGGGGAGTTCCTCGCCCTCGGTCAGTTCCAGCTGGTGAAGAAACCCACCGCCTACCTGGCCCTCGAGGAGGCGTTCCGCCAGTTCGTGAACCGGCGCCCCACCGAGGCGGAAGCCACCTGCCGCCGCGTCGCGGCGCGCCACAAGGAGTCCGACCCCTCCGTCTACAAGCTCGCGGTGCTCGCGGAAGCGTGGATCCATGAGCTGACGGGACAGCTGCAGCCGGCGTGCGAGATCCTGGAGCGGCTCGGCCTGGAGCGCGGCTTCGAGACCGATATCGACCGCTTGATGGCTCTGGTCGCGCTGTACGAGAAGATCGGCACGCGCCCGAGCCTGGAGGCGGCCGTGAACATCTGCCGCTATCTCCTGGACGGTACCGATGGGCCCTTCGTCCTGGGCCGCCTCGCCATGCTCCATCATCGTCTCGGCGAATCGGAGGCGGCCGCCGAATACGAGCAGCGCCACCTGACCGCCTATCGCCGGATGATGCACCGCGCCGGGTTCGACGACCTGCTCGCCGTGGCCTCGCGCCGCTTCCTCCCGATCGAGCGGCTCCGCCTGGTGCACGTGCCCGCCATGGACGCGCCGCCGGACGCCTCCCGGCGCGAGATCGCGATCGCGCACGCCATCCGCGGCGACGCGGCCGAGGCGCGGCGCGGCTTTTCGATCGCGCCGGAGGTGATCGACCTCAAGTACCTCGCCGATCTCGAGGCGCTGGAGAACGGGAACGGACGCGCCGATCGCGCGGTCGAGGGCTATGTCAAGGTGCTGCGCGCCGACCCCGCGGATCTGAACGTGATCGCGTGGCTCCTCGAGCGGCAGGCGGCCTCGCCCTCGAAAGCCATCGCGGCCGCGTTCCAGGAGCCCGCCGTCCTCGCCGAATCGCTCCAGGCGCTGGAGCGCGCGGTCCACGACAGCCCCGTGGACTACCGGCTCTGGAGACAGCTATCCGTGCTCTTCGGGCTCATGAACCGCGGCGCCGACCAGCAGAAGCAATTCGCGGATCGCGCGGCGGCGTTGGAGCGCACCGCGCGCGAGCGGAGCCAGGCGATCGGGCGGGTGCTCTCGGCCGCGACGTATCGCTTCGCCGGCACGGTGCACGGACTGATCCACGAGATCTGGGCCACGCGGGAGATGGCGTCGCCGGGACGGGGCGGCTCGCTGCAGCGGGACGACATCATGGGCAACCTGACCCCCGAGATGCGCGACAGCGTCCGGAACACGTTCATCGCGGTCCGGGAATACGCCCAGTCGATGTTCCCGCACCTGACGCGCGACATCATGGACTACCACTACGGCTACAAGGTGACGAAGGAGGACGAGCCCTCGGGGGGCACCTCCGCCGGACTTCCGACGGCGCTCGCCTTCCTCTCTCAATTCCTGCAACGCCCGATCCGGCAGGACGTCGCACTCACCGGCGTCCTGGTCACCGACGCGCACGACGTGCTCACCGTGCGCACGGTGGGGGACATCGAGCAGAAGGTGGACGCGGCCTACCATCGCAACCTCGCGATGATCGTCGTGCCCAGCGGAAACCGCCCCATCCTCGAGCGGAGCAGCCTCGTTCCGCTCACGATCCAGGCCGAGATCGTTCGCTACGCCTCCGACCTCGACGAGGCGGTGCGGATCGTGCTCGGCGAGGTCGAGCTGCTCTAGTCCGCCTCGCCGCCCCGCGCGCCGCTTCCCCACAAGAGAGGGGGCGGACGCTGAGCGCCCGCCCCCTTAGCCGCACCGGCCCGGCCCAAGCCCTGGTTCTTCAAGCCCCTCCTAGTAGCCGACGAAGGGGAAGGTCTCCCGGATCCGGATCGGATCGAAGGCCCTCATCTCGAGCAGCTTCAGCTCGATGGGATCGATCGGCGTGTGGAACAGCCCGCCGCCGAAGCCCGTCCACGGCGTCGGAGCCCAGTTCGGCGTGATGCCCGGGGTCGGAACCGGCGGGATCATCGGGTTGACGAACGGGGTGGTGTAGGGCGTCGGCAGGTTGAAGAGCGGGTTCACGAGCGGGTTGAACGGCGTGTGCGAAAGCCCGATCGGGCCCGGAATCGGCGGAATCATGCTGTACGGCGAAACCGGCGGGAACGACGGGATGCCCGGGAAGTTCGGAATCGTCGGCACTCCCAATCCCTGGGTGTAGGCGCTGAACGGGTGGAACATCGGCGTGGGAACCCCCGTGTGCCCGAGGCCATGGACCGAGAGGCGGACCTGGCTCAGGGCGTCGATGGTCTGATTGATCCGATCATTGAGAATCTGGAGCTTCCGGACATCGACCTTTGCTTCCATGGATTCCTCCTTGCGTGTGCCGTCGTGCACCGGTCGTTTCGGGACGGCGGCCTTCCGTGGCGGTGGCATTGGTTTCCTGGGATGACGGGTCATGACCTGCTCCGTTCAGCCGACGGTCACGGTCTTGATCTCGACGATCTCGGCTTCTCTCGGAATGCGAAGCTCCAGGACCCCGGCCTTCATCTCCGCCTTCAACTGCTCGACCTTGGCGCCATGGGGCAGGGGCATCGTCCGGCGGAACTTGCCGTACGGGTGCTCCG
The DNA here is from genome assembly GCA_035496795.1 of Candidatus Omnitrophota bacterium. GTDB lineage: Bacteria > Eisenbacteria > RBG-16-71-46 > SZUA-252 > SZUA-252 > DASQJL01. Next base: position 189 of record DATJEJ010000064.1, on the reverse strand, counting down.
CATACCGGAGCTTGAGCGAATCGTCCTCGGTGGGGCGCAACACCCGGGTCCCGGTGAGCTCGAGCATGCCGCGGCTGACCGCCACGCGCACCGCGTCCCGCTCGACACCCGGGAGATCGACCACGATCCGGACTTCGCTGCGACCCTCCCACAACGCGATCGCCGGCTTCCATTCCGGCTCGGTCTCGG
>DATJEJ010000063.1:0-11848 GCA_035496795.1 Candidatus Omnitrophota bacterium | reverse complement strand
TCGCTGCGGGGCTCGGCCACGGCGGAGCTTGCCGTGGCGACGCTGGTCCTCGTGGTGACGTCGATTCTGGTGAGCCTGCCGACTCCGAAGCCCTAGGACCAGATCAGCGCGGAGCCCCAGCGCGGACGCTCCGGCGGCGCGGTCCCCACGATGACCAGCTCGGGCTCCGGTCCGTGGATCGGAACGGCGGGCCGAAGCGGATGCGGATGCGCGAGCCGGGCCGCGCAGTAGCGGCCGAACACGCCGAGCGCCCGATCGGCCGAGCGGAACACCGGCACCCCGCCCTCCTCCAGCGCCCGCGCCATCGGATCGTAGAGCGGGCCCGCGTCCACCACGGCCACCCACGCTTTCGGGCATTCCGCCGCGAGCCGCACCAGCCTTGGGACGAGCGCCTCCGGAGAGGCGAGATCCTCCGCGTGCCCCTCCCCGCGCGGCAGCGTCTGGAGCGCGCCGGTCATCGGCACGCAGCCGACCACGCCCACGTCGACACCGGGATCCTCCAGGACGGCGCGCAGGACCTCCTCCGTGCCCGCGTCGTTCAGAATCGGCGTCACGTCGAGCGGGTTCCGTACGGTCGCGATACTTCCAAGCCCCGCGCGCTCCAGGGCGCCGCCCAGGAGCGCGGTCGTCGCCCCGGCGAAAGCGGGCAGGCGGAAGGGTCCCAGGTTGTCGGCCATCGCCACGGTCTCGTACCCCGCGTTGGAGACCGCCCCGAGCGATAGCCCGGTCACCGAACGGCCGCGCAGCATCGCGAAGAGCCGGGTCAGGTCTTCGAACTCTTCGAGCGACTCGGCCACCACCACGCCCGCCTCGCGCGCGAGCGCGCGCGTCACGACGGCATCGCCCGCGATCGCCGCCGTGTGGCTGGAGGCGGCGGCGCGTCCGGCGGGACTCCGGCCCCCGCGATACAGGATCACGGTGCCCCCCGACGCGACGATCGTGTCGGCCGCGGCCAGGAAGCGCGCGCCGTCGAGCGGCCGGAAGCCCTCCAGGTACACCGCGAACACCTCCACCCTCGGGTCGGCGCTCAGGTATTCCAGATAGTCGGCGGCCGTGAGGTCGGTCTGGTTGCCGATCGAGATGGTGTACAGGGGCTGCGTGGGGCCCAGCTTGCTCGACTTGGAGACCGCGAACGCGCCGCTTCCAGTGATGAAGGCGACCGGGTCGGGCGAGCGGGTGGGACGCGGCAGCTTGTGCTCGGGAATGAAGAAGGTGTCGATCTTCCCAGGGAGCGAGCGAATGCCGAGGCAGTTGCCCCCATTGATCACGGGGCCGCGCCACGCTCCGGCGCGGGAGCGCTCGATCGCCGCGCGCATCCGCGCGACCAGCTCGCGCCCTTCGGCCAGCTCGTCGAGGCCTCCCGGAATCAGGATCACCGCCTCGCCGCGACGGTCGCGTGCGATCACGTCGATCAGCTCGGGCGAGGCGCCCGCCGATACGCTCAGCACGATCAGGTCGGCCCGCCGCTCGGCGCCGTGGAAGGCCGGCTCGGCGGGAAGCGCGTCCAGGGACGGCACGCAGCGCACGCCGTCCAACGACTCGCATCCGGGCTTCACGATCACGACCCGGTCGCGATCGAAACCGGCGCGCAGCACGTTCCGGAGGATGATCCGGCCGGGATTGACCGTTTTCTCGGAAACGCCGACCAGCGCGATGGAGCCCGGCTGGAGCAGTCGGCCGATCTTCTCGACCGGTCTCGGCGCCGCGGGTCCCGGAGGCGGCGCCTCCGCCGGCGCGGGCGTGGCCAGCCCGTCGAGCGCGACCAGCCTTCCCTCGCTGATCACGAGCGGGTTCACTTCGAGCTCGAGGAGCAGGTCGGGCATGACGGCCTGGGCCAGTGTCAGAAAGCGCCGCACGACGTCCACGAGCGCCTCGATCGCGATCGCGGGCGGACGCCCCCTCTGGCTCTGCGTCGCGAGACGGACCGCGGCGACGCGGCTCAGGGCCGACTCGATCGACTTGGGGCTCGGCGTGAGCGCCGGGGAGAAGACCGCGAGCGCTTCGTCCTCGCGCAGGGAGCCGGCCAAAAGCTCGGCGTGGAGCCCTCCCGCGCCCAGGGTGACCACGGGACCGAAGTCGGACGTCCAGCGCATCCCGAGCAGGAACTCGTGCCCGGGCGATGCGTCGTAAGGGACCCGCTCCTCGAGCAGATAGCCGTCGATCCGCTGCCCGTCCAGCCGCCGGGCCATCGCCCGGATCTCCGCGATCACGGCCGCGCGATCGTCCGGCAGCATCCGAACGGCTCCGGCCTCGGTCTTGTGGAGGAGTCCGGGCGCGAGCGCTTTCAGCACGATGCCCCGTCCGGGGAACGGCGGGTCGTGAAGGCCTTCCGCGCCGGCCGGGCCGGAGAGAAGGATCCGCGCGGGCGTCGGGATCCCGATCGCGTCGAGCAGATTCTTGGCGTCGCTCTCGAGCAGATGTGCGATTCCGGCGCGGCGGGCCTGAAGAAGGATCGAGCGCGAGGCGGTGAGGTCGGGCCTGGAGGTCATCGGGGGTTCTCCGTATGCGCCGCGTAGCGCGGCCAGGTTCGCGGCCAGCACGGACTCCCCTTTTCGCTGGAACGTCTCGCGAACCGCCGCCTCGATCGATTCGATCCGGAGCGGAAGCAGGGGCGCGGATGCGCCGACCATCGCGGTGTTGACGGTCTGGATCTCCCCGGCCTCGTTGGCGATCCGCTCGGCGTCCACGACCACGGCACGAGGAAGCGAGCGGATCGTCGCGAGCACGGTATCGATGGGGGGATAGTCCTTGATGTTCGGGAACGGCGCCGAGGCGGTGACCAGCGATCCCGACGGCGCCAGGTAGTCGAGATACCGGAGACTCTCCACCGGCTCGAGGCTCAGGACCAGGTTCGCGCCGCCGCATCCGATCAGGTCGCTCTCGATCGGAAGGTCGGAGAGGCGGAGGTGCGCCTGGACCGCGCCTCCGCGCTGCGCCATGCCGTGCACCTCGGACTGCTTCACGAAGAGACCCTCGGCGAGGGCGGCGCGTCCGATGATGGCGGCCATGGAGAGGACTCCCTGTCCACCCACGCCCGCGAGCAGGATGTCGTATCTCATCGCACCGCCCCCGTCGCGGGCTGTTCGACGCGCGGCGCGTCGGACTTGGATCCGGCGCCGGCGGCGGAAGGCAGCTCCACGTGGGCCGCGATCTGCTTGCAGGCGCGGCGCGCGATCACCACCGAGAGCCCGTGGTGCTCGATCTCGCGCCGGATCACCTCCGCGTTCGCGGCCACCCGCCTCGGATGCGGGTCGACGATGTGGAAGTGGCCGGGCCGGACCCCGAGCCCGCGCACGATCGCGTCCAGCCGCTCCGAGGAGACGATCGTTTCCTGGGTTCCGGTCATCGCGACGGTCATGTTGTCCAGGATCAGCACGGTCATGTCGGTGTCGGCCGCGACCGCGTCGAGGAGCGGCGTCATGCCCGAATGAAGGAACGTGCTGTCGCCGATCACCGCCACGACCGGCCGCACGCCCGCCTCGGCAGCGCCCTTGGCCATGCCGATCGAGGCGCCCATGCAGACGCACGTCTCCACGGCGGAGTAGGGGGGAAGCGCGCCCAGCGTGTAGCAGCCGATGTCCGACGTGACCATCGGCTCCGGGCAGCCCTCGAGCGCCTTGGCGAGCGCGCGGAACGCGAATCCATGGGGACATCCTTCGCAGAGCTGGGGCGGCCGCGAGGGAAGGTTCAGCCTCGCGAGGGAAAGGCTCGGTTTCGGCTCGAGTCCGAACGCCGCCCGAACCACGTCCGGGTTCAGCTCGCCGGTCGCGGGCACGTGGCCGGTGAGGCGGCCGATCACCTCCACGCCGGCCGGGAGGACGCCGCGGAGACGGCGCTCCAGATACGGGTAGCCGTCCTCCAGGACCAGGATGCGCCGGGACCGCTCCGCCAGCTGCCGCAGCTTCCCGTCGGGGAGGGGGTAGCAGCCGACGTGAAGATGCGAGGGTTCCGACGGAAGATCGGCGAGGATGTCGCGGTAATAGTTCCGCGCGATTCCGGCCGTGAGCACCCCCAGCTCGGAATCGCGCGGAGCGAACCGGTTCCACCCGCACACCTCGGAGCGCTCCCGGAGCGCGGGCTGCCGCTCCACCAGCTCCTTCCACTGGCGGCGCGCGTTCACCGGCAGGAGGATCCAGCTGCTCCGCTTCGGGGCCCGCCCGATCGGTCGCTCGCCCAGGGCGGGACCGGTCTCCACCTTCGTGCGGCTGTGCGCGAGCCGCGTGACGATCCGGAGCACCACCGGCATCAGGAATTCCTCGGAGAGCGTGTAGGCCTCGCGCGCCATGTCGTAGGCCTCCTGCTGCGTCGCGGGCTCCAGGCAGAGGACGTGCGCGAACTCGGCCAGCAGCCGCGTGTCCTGCTCGTTCTGCGAGCTGTGCATGCCGGGGTCGTCCGCGACGGCGACGACCAGGCCGCCGTGCACGCCGACCAGGGCCGAATTCACGAAGGGGTCCATCGCGACGTTCAGCCCGACGTGCTTCATGGAGACCAGCGCGCGCCTGCCGGCCAAGGAGGAACCCAGCGCCTCTTCGTACGCGGTCTTCTCGTTCGCGCACCACGCCGCGCGCGGCACACCGTGACGCGCGCGATGATCGAGGATGAATTCGAGGATCTCGGTGGAGGGCGTTCCAGGATAGGCGTAGGCGGCGCTGATGCCGGCGTGAATCGCGCCCAGCGCCACGCTCTCGTCACCGAGCAGAATTCGGGAGGGCATGCCTCAGGGAACTGCAATCGGCATGCCCGCGGTCAAAGGCGAGCCTGGGGACGACACCGCCCGGCAGGGCTTGGGATTACGCGAATGGGACGGGATGCCGAGCCCCGCGGGAACGTCAGGCTTCTGACAAGGTGTCAGGAGCGGATGTCAGTTTCCTGACATGGATCCCCGAAACGTCCTTGCTGCAGGAACTGGTCGACCAGTGTGGCCACCCGCGCGGAGAGGAGCATTCCCGCATGGGTCTCGCGAACGACGACGTTCGCCCGATGCTCCGGATGCATCGCTTCGGAGACCGCGACCACCATGTCGCTTTCCTGTCCGGGCAGAAGCAGCGAGCCGAAGAAGAGATCCCGGTTTCCCGCCAGGACGCCGAGATCGCGGTCCGTCGTCAATGCGATGGGCGCACCGAAAGCCGCCGATCGAACGCCCGGCCAGAGCAGGAATCGTCCCCCTGGAATCGCCGCGATCCTGCGTGCCGCGCCGATCCCGGCATGGGGCGTCGCCAGCGTCACGATTCGCCCGGGTCGCGCCCACGGATGATCCGCCATCATCTGGAGGACGACGATTCCACCGAGGCTGTGGCCCACGAAGTGAACGACCTCCTCGCTGAGTCGGGACGAGCGGGCCCACAGGCTGCGGGAGCTGTCCGCGATCTTCGTCCTTCCGGTGAAATGACGGAAAATCGTGACCCGATAGCCCTTGCGGCGCAGGCGCGCCGCCAGGGGGAGGAGCTCGATGCCGGCAGGGCCCAGACCGGGCACCAGCACGACACGTTCCTTCCGTCGGGTCTCCTGTTGGCCGGCGTTCACGCTGCGATTATCCTCGATCGGCGCCCAAGGAGTCACTCGCCCTCCAACGCAAGGGATCCCATGTCGAAAACGCCCCCCGAAACCCAGCGCGACCTCCTTCTCCGTGTGGCGCGCCGCGCCATGCGCGAGCACGGCCTCGAGCCGGACTTCTCCCCCGAGGCCCTGGCCGAGGCGGAACGCGTTCCCAACGCGCCGGGCGGCGTGGACGGGAAGGACCTGCGGGATCTCCCCTGGTGCTCCATCGACAACGACGACTCGCGTGATCTGGATCAGCTGACGGTCGCCGCCTCCCGCGCGGACGGGACCTCGATCCTCTACGTCGCCGTGGCGAACGTGATCGAAGCGGTGCCGTCCGGCTCGGCGCTGGACGGCCACGCCCGAACCAACACCACCTCGGTCTACACACCTCCGCGCGTCTTCCCGATGCTGCCCGAGCGTCTGAGCACGGACCTCACCTCGCTCGGTCCGGATCAGGACCGGGCGGCGATGGTGATCGAGATCCACGTGGACGCCAAGGGCCAGATCGGCGATTCGGGGGTGTCGCGCGCGCTCGTCCGCAATCGCGCGAAGCTCGCCTACTCCGGTGTGGGTCCCTGGCTCGAGGGATCGGGCCCGATCCCATCCGCGATCGGGGCGGTGCCCGGCCTGGAGGCCAATCTCCGGCTGCAGGACGGCGCGGCCCAGCGGCTCCGGTCGCTGCGTCACGAGCACGGCGCGCTGGTGCTGCAGTCGATCGAAGTGCGCCCGCAGCTCGATGACGGCCGGGTGAGCGCGCTTCCGACGGAGCGCCCGAACCGCGCCAAGGAGCTGATCGAAGATCTCATGATCGCGGCGAACGAGACGATCGCGCGGTTCCTCGAGTCGCGGCGCTTCCCGGTGCTCCGGCGCGTCGTGCGCACGCCCAAGCGCTGGGCGCGCATCGTGGAGATCGCGAAGGATCTCGGGGAGCCTCTTCCCGACCAGCCCGATCCCGTGGCGCTGAACCGCTTCCTGGAGAAGCGCCGCGCCGCGGATCCCGTGCGCTTCCCCGATCTCTCCCTCTCCGTGATCAAGCTGCTCGGACGGGGGGAATACGTGGCCAGCTTCCCCGGCGAGGAGATCACCGGACACTTCGGGCTGGCCGTGAGCGACTACACGCACTCGACCGCTCCCAACCGCCGCTACCCCGACGTCATCACGCAGCGACTGCTTCGCGCCGCGCTCGAGGGATCAACCCTTCCCTACGGACGCGACGAGCTGATCGGGCTGGCCGACCACTGCACGCAGCGGGAGGACGACGTGAACAAGATCGAGCGGCTGCTGGACAAGGCCGCGGCCGCCTGCCTTCTCAGCAGCCGCATCGGGGAGGAGTTCGACGGAATCGTGACCGGCGCCTCCGAGAAAGGCACCTGGGTGCGGGTGTTCGATCCGCACGTCGAAGGGCGGGTCGAACAGGGGCAGGAAGGGCTGGACGTCGGAGATCGCGTCCGGGTACGGCTGGTCCACACCGATCCCGAACGGGGGTTCATCGACTTCGCCCGGACCGGGCACGCCCCGGTCGGCCGACCTCGCGGCTGACCTCGGCGTGGCCCTACGACGCGGCGCGTTTCAGGTCGAGCACCAGCGGCGTCCGCTTTTCCCCTGAGGCGACCGTCCAGCGCTCGACGATATGGTCGGGCCCGCTCCACGTGATGGTCAGGTCGTGCATGTGGGGGACCTCGGGCCCGGCCAGGCCGGTCACGTCGACGAAGGTGAATCGGAGGGAATCGGCGTTGAGGGTTCCCTTCATCCGAGGTTGATCCCCCATGTCGCAGTAGTGGGTCAGCCGGACCTGAGCCCCGTCGGGGTGGTAGAGCGTGACCATGGTGGAGCCGCCAGGCTCCGTCAGGGTTTCCATCAGAGCGGTCCCGCCGGCCACGCGTTCGAACTTCACGCTGAATCCCTTGCCGGGTGCGGACTCCTTCCAATCGCCCACCAGGGTGAGCAGCCTCTGGAACGCCGGAGATGAAGCCGTCGTCGCGGAGCGGCTGTCGCCGGCCCAGGCGGGAGCCGCAAGGCACGTCAGAACCAAAGCCCATCCGAGAGCGCGCATGAACGTCTCCTGGTTCGAGGGAACCGGCACCCCACCCATCGAAGCGTTGAGACAGGCGCCGGGCTCTCCGGGTTGAGTCCTTTCAACGCGCAACTGTTCGCCACAACAGCGCACCGGTATACTGCTCGCGCCGATGGATGTCCCGGGGGGTCAGGGGGCTCCGTCCCCTTCTGAAGTCACTCAAACCTTTCTTCGCTGGCGGCAAGGAGATGCAAGCGCGCTCCATGCGCTGCTCCCGCTCGTCTACGAAGAGATGCGCCGTCTCGCGGGCGCCTATCTGAGAGACGAGAGCGCCGGCCACACGCTGCAGCCCACCGCCCTCGCCCACGAGGCCTATCTTCGACTCCTCGACCAGCGCCACGTCTCCTGGCAGAACCGCGCCCACTTCATGGGGCTCGCGGCGCAGGCGATGCGGCGCATCCTGATCGATCACGCCCGCCGTCGCGGGGCGCAGAAGCGCGGCGGCGACGCCGTGCACGTCACGCTGGAAGACAGTGACGCGATCGCAGCGGGCGACGAGCCCCTGGGCGTGGCGGCGGAGGATCTGAACGACGCGCTCGACCGGCTCGCCGCGCTCGACGAGCGCCAGGCGCGGGTCGTCGAGCTCCGCTTCTTCACCGGACTCTCCGTCGAGGAGACGGCCGAAGTGCTCGGCGTCTCTCCCGCCACCGTCAAGCGCGACTGGACCCTCGCGCGGGCGTGGCTCCATCGCGAGCTCAAGGGGAGGATCGCGTGACCGAGCGCTGGGCGCGAGTCGGGGAACTCTTCGAGGCGGCGCTGCGACAGCCGCGCGAGCAACGCTCCACGTTTCTTGCGAATGTGTGCGCCGGCGACCGCGAGCTCGAGACCGAAGTCCGCTCGCTGCTCGCGAGCCACGACGCCGCCGGCGGCTTCCTGGAGCCGGATGGCGGCGGCGTCTCCCTCCCCTTCCCCGAGGGACCCGCGCCGGGACAGAGCATCGGGTCGTGGAGGGTGGTGCGTCCGCTGGCCACGGGTGGGATGGGCGTGGTCTATCTCGTGGAGCGAGAGGACGGGCAGTTCCACCAGCGCGGCGCGCTCAAGCTCATCCGGCATGGGCTGGCGACGCAGGAGATGGTCCAGCGCTTCCTGCGGGAACGGCAGATCCTGGCCACCCTGGACCATCCCAACATGGCGCGGCTGCTCGACGGCGGCACCACGCCGGAGGGGCTTCCCTGGCTGGTCATGGAGTACGTGGAAGGGGTGCCTCTCTACGAGTGGTGCTCGGAGAAGGCGCCGACCCTGCGCGAGCGGTTGCGCCTCTTCCTGGCGCTCTGCGGGAGCGTGGAGGCGGCGCATCGGCGGCTCGTGCTCCATCGCGACATCAAGCCCGCGAACGTCCTCGTGACCGCCGAGGGAACGCCGCGGCTCCTGGACTTCGGCGTCGCGAAGATCTTCTCCGCCGAGGGAGCGCCTGTCTCCGAGCTGACGACGGCGCGCGCGCCGCTCACGCCGGAGTACGCCAGCCCCGAGCAGCTCCGCGGCGGCGATATCACGACCGCCTCCGACGTCTACTCGCTGGGCGTTCTCCTGTTCGAGCTGGCAACCGGCGCCCGCCCCTATCCCACGCGCGCCGAAGGCGCGACCCAGCTCCTCCGGACCGTTCTGGAGAAGGACCCGTTACGGCCGAGCACGGCCGCGGCGACCCGGCTCGGCACCGCCGCGGAGCGGACGCGCAGCCTTCCCTCGCCGCCGACCGGCGGGCCGGGCGCCCTGAGCCGCGCCCTGGCGGGCGATCTCGACAACATCATCCTGAAATCGCTCGCGAAGGAACACGAGCGGCGGTACGGGTCGGTGGAGGAGCTGGGCGCCGACCTGCGGCGCTATCTCGACGGGAGGCCGGTCGAGGCCCGTCCCTCCACCTGGCGGTACCGCACGTCGAAGTTCGTGCGCCGGAACCGGGTCGCCGTCGGCATGGCGACGGTCGCGGCCCTGGCGATCGTAGCCGGGGCCGCCTTCTCGCTCTGGAGCGCCCGCGAGGCGCGGCGCGAGCGGGCCGTCGCCGAACGCCGCCTGCGCGACGTGGCGGCCATGGCGAACACGGTGCTCTGGGACGTGAACGAGGGCCTGGCGTCCATGCCCGGGACCACCCCGCTCCGCGAGAAGATCGTGGATTCGGCGACGAAGTACCTGAACGGCATCGCCGCCGAGGGGGTCCAGGACACGGCGCTCATTCGCACGCTCGCCGACGGGTTCGACAAGCTGGGAACCGTCCAGGGCTATGTCTGGAGCGCCAACGTCGGCCGGAGCGAAGAGGGCTATCGCTCGCTGAAGAAGGCCTACGAGCTGCGCGACCGGCTGGTGCGCGCGAATCCCGCGCAGGAGGAATACAAGCTGGACCTGGCCTCCTCGGCGACCAAGCTCTGCAACTTCGATCGGGAGCACGGACGCGCGGTCGAGGCGACGGCGATGTCGGGCCGCGCGCTGGAGCTGATGACCGAACTTCGACGGATGCGGCCCGACGTGCGGCGCTACCGCATCAACATCCCGCGGCTCCTGCACAACGACGGGCTCACGCTGATCGAGGCGGGGAAGATCGACGAGGGGGTGGCTCAGATCCGGCGCGGCGTGGACTCGTTCGCGGCGCTGGTGGTCTGGGAGCCCAAGGAGCCGTCGCACCGCCGCACGCTGGCGCAGGCCTCCACCGGATTGGCCGAGGCGCTCGTGCTGCAGCCCGGAGGGTCGGACAGCGCGCTCGCGGTGCTGGGGCGCGCGCGGACGCTCCTCGACGACCTGATCCGCGAGAACCCGGAAGACGCCGATCTCCTGCGACGCCGCGCGGCGGTCCACTACAACACCGGCCGCATCTACCTCCTGAACGGCGGCGATCCCGTGAGCGCGCTGGGCGAGGCCGAAGCGTGTGCCGCGGCCACGCGCTCTGCGGCGCAGAAGGATCCCGGCAACGACGACGCGGCGGTCAGCGATCTGGTCGCGCGCACGTTCCTCGGGCACGTCCACGCCGCCGCGGGCCACGCGGCGGTCGCCGAGGATCTGCTGGGCGGCGTCATCCCCGACCTGGTGCGCCGCGCGATGACCGACTCCACCGACACCCGGTTCGCCCAGGAGCTGATCGAGGCCAAGCTGGCCATGGGGCTGGTCGAGCTGGATCGGGCGAAGAAGAGCGCGGGCGCCGCCGCCGCGGCGCACCGGCAGGCCGCGCGGCAGTGGCTGGTCGGCGCGCGCGAGGCCCGCGACCGGCTGGCGCAGCAGACGGGGCCGTGGTCGTTCTCGCGCGAAGAGACCGCGGCGATCGAGACGTCGATCGCGGCGTGCGACGCGGGTGCCGCTGCCGGCGCCGCTCCCCGCTGAGCGAGCTTCGATTGTCCCCGTCGGACTCTGGTTGCTAGACTCTTCCGCCATGCCCTTTCCCGCGGGAACCCGCCTCGGATCGTACGAAATCCTGTCGCCCCTCGGCGCCGGGGGGATGGGCGAGGTCTATCGCGCGCGCGACACCCGGCTCGGACGAGCGGTCGCGGTGAAGGTGCTCCCCGATGCGGTGGCCTCCTCTCCCGACCGGCTCGCGCGCTTCGAGCGCGAGGCCCGAACCGTCGCGGGACTCAATCATCCCAACATCGTGACGCTCTACTCCGTGGAAGACGAGGGCGGCGTTCGCTTCCTCACGATGGAGCTCGTGGACGGGCAGACCCTGGACCGCATGGTGGCCCCGGGCGGACTTCCCCTGGCGCGAGTGCTGGAAATCGCGATTCCCCTCACGAACGCGCTCGCCGCGGCGCACGAGCGCGGGGTGATCCACCGCGACCTGAAGCCGGGGAACGTGATGGTGACGCACGACGGGTGGGTCAAGGTGCTGGACTTCGGCCTCGCCAAGATGAGCCAGGGGGACCTGGGCGGCGAGGGCGCGACGATCGGGGCGACCGCCGAGTCGCCGATCTCGGGCCAGGGTCAGGTCCTCGGAACCATTCCCTACATGGCGCCGGAACAGGTCCGCGGCGAGGCGGTGGATGCCCGATCGGATCTCTTCTCGCTCGGCATCATCCTCTACGAGCTCGCCACGGGGCGAAGGCCCTTCACCGGACCGACGCCGGCGGACGTGAGCTCGGCGATCCTTCGCGACGTGCCGGTGCCGGTGCTTTCGTTGCGGGGCGACGTTCCCCGGGATCTCGATCGGATCATCACGCGCTGCCTGGAAAAGAACGCGCGGGACCGCATCCAGACCGCGCGCGACGTGTACAACGAGCTTCGCTACGTCCAGCGCGAGGCCGAGCGCGCGACGGG
>DATJEJ010000062.1:0-6505 GCA_035496795.1 Candidatus Omnitrophota bacterium | reverse complement strand
CGCTCCAGCTTCGAAACGCGGACCTCGCGCGACAGCACGTCGAAGCCGGAGGCCTCGATCCGTTCCAGGAGGCGGCGATAGACGCGCGCCATGATCTCGGCGGCGAGGAGCCGCCTCCGGTCGAGGGCCGACACCTCGCGGTCGGCGGCCTCGAAGAAGGAGCGGGCGCGCTCGGCCTGGAAGCGCATCAGATCGAGGAACGCCCGGTCGCGCCGGCACGTGCGGAGCGCCTCCTCGCTCACGCCGAAGCGCGCGAGCTCGTCCGTGGGGAGATAGACGCGGCCGCGCGAGAGATCGCTCCCCACGTCGCGGAGGATGTTCGTCAGCTGGAGGGCCAGGCCCAGGTTCTCGGCGTAGCGCCGCCCGCGCTCCTCCGCCTCGCCGAAGATGCGGAGGCAGATGAGTCCCACGATGGAAGCGACCCGGTAGCAGTAGCGGTGGAGCTCGGCGAAGGTGCCGTAGCGGCGATGGGAGAGATCCATCTCCACGCCGTTGATCAGCTCGTCGAAGTAGAAACGGGGGATGTGGAACCGCTCGACGTGGGGGCGGAGCGCGGCCGTGAGCGGCTCCTCCGGAACCCCTTCGTAGAGAAGCGCCAGCTCGCGGCGGAACCGCTCCAGGCGCGCCCGCGCCCGGTCGGTGTCCGCGTCCTCGTCCACGCCGTCGTCCAGGGCGCGGCTCCAGGCGTGCACCGCGCGGATCGCCTCGCGCTGCGGGCGCGGCAGGATCGCGAAGGCGACGCCGAAATTGCTGCGGCGTCGCATCACCGGGGAGGACTCCACGTCAGCCGGGGATTCCGAGGCATGCCGCCGCGGCGATGCGCGCGCGCGTGAGCGGGCCCAGGTGCGGGCGGTCGTGGATCACGTCCTGGCCGCGACGGAGCACGGCGCGGAGCACGGCCGTTCCTCCGAGGACGGTGGCCCGGAGCTGGATCGAGAGCCCGAAGGGAACCCGCCGCACGATGCCGCGGCCGCGGTCGAACAGCTCCTCGGTGGCGCGGCACTCGTGCTCGATCAGCCGGGTGACCGCCTCCGCCTGCGATGGGTCGCCGAGCCGGTCGCGGGCCACGCCGAAGCGGGCGAGGTCCTCGAGCGGAACGAAGAGGCGGCCGCGCGCGAGATCGATCCCGAGGTCCTGCCAGAAATTCGTGAGCTGGAGCGCGGTGCAGAGCGCGTCCGACTGGACCTGCGTGGGAGCGTCGTCAACGCCGTAGAGCGCGAGCACCATCCGCCCGATCGTGTTGGCCGAGCCGCGGCAATAGGCGAGCAGGTCGTCCCACGTCGGGAACACCGCGTCGCGCGCGTCGGCCCGGAACGCCTCGAGCAGGTCGAAGAGCGGCTCGGCGGGGAGCTGATGGCGATCGAGCGCGTCGGCCAGCGCGAGGAGGATCGGATCGGGCGGGTATCCCTCGAGGGCGAGGTGGAGATCCGCCTCGATCTGGTCCAGGCGCTCGAGGCGATCCGCCGAGGGGCGCTCGGCGTCCGCGACGTCGTCGGCGATCCTGGCGAAGGCGTAGAGCGCGGCCAGCGCCTGGCGGCGGTCGTGCGAGAGGAACCAGGAGGCGACCGGGAAATTCTCGTAGTGCCGCCGCGCGATGGCCTCGCAGGCCTGATAGGCGAGATGGAGCGGCGTGGGATCGGTTGGCCGCCCGCCCGGTGCGTCCGTTTCGATGCGCTCGAGCGGCGGGGGAGGTTCCAGCATCGCTGCCTCCTGGAAGGGGATGCGCTGGGGCCAGTAGAGCATGCGTCGCGACGAAGCGTCAAGGCGCGCGGCAGCGGGGCGGCGATCTCCCGTGCTATGCTTCCCCGCGCGAAATCGAGAGGGGTTTCGCCACAACCAGGGAGGACTTCCATGAGACGCATCCTCTTGTTCCTACTTCTCGCCGCCGCCGTTCTCTCGGTCGCGGCTCCCGCTCAGGCCCAGCACCGGCGCTATCGCGACTACGATCGTCCCCGTTCCGGCTCGGTCGAAGGACAGACGATTCTCGGCATCCACCTCGGCCTCTCGTCGCCCACGGGCGGCTTCGATGACATCTACAACTCCGGGCTCGGCATCGGCGGCTCCATCGCCTACGGCGTGAGCCGGAGCGTGCTGCTCTCCTTCGAGCTCTCGCACCACCAGTTCGACGGCGACCTGCCGCGCGACGACGCCTCCATCACGCCGATGACGTTCAACGCGGCCTACGTGTTGCCGACGGGGGGCAGCGTGATCCCGTGGGTCGGCGGAGGGATCGGCCCCTACCGCCATCACGAGCGGATCGAAGACGGGGTCGCCCCCGGCGTCGACTTCGAGGACACCGAGACCGCCTTCGGCTACAACGTGGGCGCCGGGATCGGCGGCCCGATCGCGCGCCGCACGCTCCTGGGCGGCGGCTTCCGGTACCATCACGTCGACGGCGACAACCTGCTCGAGGCGGACTTCTGGACGTTCCAGGTCGGGCTGGGATTCATGCTGTAGTTCGGGAGACGCGGCGGGTGTAGGCTGGTCCCGCTGCCGGCGCTTTTGCGGAGGGCTCGTTCCATGCGCTCCCGTTCCGATTCGCTCGTCGCGTCCTTCCTCGTTCTCTGCTGCCTGGCGCTGCCCTCGAGGGCCCTGGCGGGCTACGGCTCGGCCGCCGCGGCCCCGCGCGTCGGGGCGCCCTGGATCCAGATCTACGCCGCCGGTTCCTCGGACATGGGCCGGATCTCGGGCGAATCGGCTCTGGGGTACGGCATCTCCCTCCTGTGGCGGGCGTCGGACCGCTGGTCGCTCGGCATGAGCGCGACCCGGCTGTCCCACGGGCGGGAGAACGTGACGCCGCTGGCCCTTGGCTTCGCCTATGGCCCGAAGGGCCCTCGGACCTTCCGTCCCTGGTTCGAGGCCGGGGTCTCCTACTACCGGTTCACCGCAACCGCCGCTGTCGACAACCCCCTGGGCCTGGCCAGCTCCGGCAATCCGCGAGACCTGTTTCCCAATTCCGGTCACGAATCGGTGTCGAGCCGCGCGGCCGGGGGCTATTTCGGCCTCGCCGCGGAGCGCACCCTGACCTCGCATCTCGGTCTCACGGCCGGAGCGCGCGGATATTTCTGGGGAGGGCGCAGCGGATCCCACGGATGGGACGGTCTGGCGGAGGGCCGTGCCGGGCTGAGCTACCGGTTCTGACGGGCTGAGCTGGGTTCTACGCGCGTGCGGGCTGATGCCACCGAGTGTGACGGGCGTGCGCCGCGAAACTACCGAACCCGGCGCTTCCGGTTCTGCGCGAAGTCCACGAAGAGGTAGCTGCCGAGGTCTTCCAGGTCGGAGAAGTAGGCGCGGCCCTTGTTGAGCTGCGTGAAGCGCTCGACGAACCGGACGAGATACGGATCCTGCGTCACCATGAAGGTGGTGATGGGGATCCGTTTTCTCCGGCACTGCACCGCCTCGTCGAGGGTCTTGTTCACGATCTTGGGGTCCAGGCCGAACGCGTTCTTGTAGAAGCGTCCGTTCTCGAAGATGGCCGACGGCTTGCCGTCGGTGATCATGAAGATCTGCTTGTTCACGTGCTTCTGCCGCGACAGGATCTGCTGCGCCAGCTGGAGCCCCGCCTTCGTGTTCGTGTGGTACGGCCCCACCGAGACGTAGGGAATGTCCCGCAGCTTCACCTCCCACGCGTCGTCGCCGAAGAGCACCACCGAGAGCGAGTCCTTGGGGTACTGCGTCGTGATCAGCTCGGCCAGCGCCAGGGCCGCCTGCTTCGCCGGGGTGATCCGGTCCTCGCCGTAGAGGATCATCGAGTGGCTCACGTCGATCAGGAGCACCGTGGCGCAGCTGGAGAGATGCTCCGTCTCGTAGACCTCGAGGTCGTCCTCGGTGAGCTTCAGCCCCTCGTCGGGGTAGCTGCCGCGCTGGCGGCGCATCGAGTTCCGCACGCTGGAGAGGAAGTCGATGTCGGAGACCGCGTCGCCGAACTCGTAGGGGCGGGTCTCGGTGATCTTCTCGCCGCCCGAGCCGGTGCGCGGGACGCGATGCTCGCCCGCGGAATCCTTGGCGAGCGAGGAGAAGATCCGGTCGAGGGCGTCCTTCCGGATCATCCGCTCGCCCTTCTTCGTGAGGACGTTCTTCCCCTCGACCTCCTGGATCGCCTCCTGCTCTTTCAGCTGCTTCTTGAAGTCCTCGATCGAGAACTTCTGGTTGAAGAAGCCGAAGCGCTCTCCCAGCTCCTCCAGGGCGCGCAGCGCCTCGTCCACGTTGCCGTCCGTCATGAGGAGCAGGCGGTGGTAGAGGGAGAGGAGATTCTTCAGGAACGCGAGGTTCTGCATCAGCCTCTCGTCCCAGCGCGCGTAGCGGAAGTCCATACGGGGTCCTAGGCCCGGAGGCCGGCGGCGGTCAGTCCTCCGCCTCCTCCGGCTTGCCGAGCATCGTGGAGAACATGTCGGTGTAGGCGAGCGCGGCGGTGTCGGTGCGCTCCTTGGCGAGAATCGAGTTCTGGTGCAGCGCCTCGAGCACGAACTCCATGCCGGTCGGAACCTCGGCGGGGTCGCGCATCGGCAGGTAGCGCTTGGGGAGCTCCTCCAGCCCGTTCACCGCGCCGAGCCGCTTGTGGAATTCGCGCGTGGGGAGCTCGTCGGAGATCTCCACCTTCTTCCCCTGGGCGAACCAGCGGAAGATCGGGTCGTACTCGGACGCGGCGCCCTCCCCCTTCTCCTTCGCCTTGTAGGCGTCGGGGAAGTACTTCGTGAAGATCTCCTTCACGGCCTTGCCGATCAGATGTTTCGCCACGGCCACGGCGCCCTCCTGCTCTCCTTCGTACACCAGCTCCACCTTGCCGGTGATGGACGAGAGGGCGTGCTGCAGATCGCAGACGCGGACCGCCATGCGCCGCTCGCCGGTGCGGATGGCGCGCCGCTCGGCGTTGGAGATGATGTTCTCGAGGAGGGCGATCGTCATGCGCACACTCACGCCGCTCGACTGGTCCACGTAGGAGGACTTGCGCGCCTGCACCGCGACCATCTCCACCAGCTCCCGGATGTAGGGGGGCACGATGATCTCGATGCCGTCCTCGCGCTTGACCCATGCCTCCTGCTCGGTGACGCGCATGGCGTCCTCGATGGTGTAGGGGTAGTGGGTCATGATCTGCGAGGCGATCCGGTCGCGCAGGGGCGTGATGATATTCCCGCGGTTCGTGTAGTCCTCGGGGTTCGCCGAGAAGACGATCTGGATGTCCAGCGGCAGCCGGATCGGAAAGCCGCGAACCTGGATGTCCTTCTCCTCGAGAATGTTCAGGAGGCCGACCTGGATGCGCGGCTGCAGGTCCGGGAGCTCGTTGATGGCGAAGATGCCGCGATTGGTGCGCGGGATGATGCCGTAGTGCATCACCTCGGGGTCGCTGTAGGAGCGTCGCTCGTTCGCCGCCTTGATCGGATCGATGTCGCCGATCAGGTCGGCGATCGTCACGTCGGGCGTGGCGAGCTTTTCGCGGTAGCGCTCCTCGCGCGGGATCCACCGCACGGCCACCTGATCCCCCTGCTCGGCCACGCGCCGCTTGCACGCGGGGCAGATCGGATTCAGCGGATCGTCGTTCAGCTCGCAGCCGTCGATCGCCGGGACGAAATCGTCCAGGAAGCGGCCGAGCGAGCGGAGCAGGCGCGTCTTGGCCTGGCCGCGCAGGCCGAGGAGGATGAAGTCGTGCCCGCTCAGGATCGCGTTCTCGATCTGAGGGATCACGGTGCGCTCGTAGCCGACGATCCCGGGGAAGCGGTCGTCGTTCCGCTCCATGGCGGCAATCAGGTTGTGCCGCATCTCCTGTTTCACGGTCCGCGGCTTGTAGCCGCTATCCCTAAGTTCCTTAATGGTTTGCGGCATTTTCATCGGCGGATCGAACCTCCTGATGGGGATCGGCGCTAACTCCCTACTAGAGTACTGCTTTGGACGCTGCCGTCACAAGCGGGGAGCGGGCCGCGCTCGAATCGTTCCGGACAAAATGTAGATTGACTTTTGAGGCCATTTTGCCGAATATTATTCGGAAATGGCGCTCAGAGACCGAACCACATTAGATAGCCCGGCCGACCTGGATCCGATCGACCGCCGGATCCTGGCGCTCCTCCAGCAGGACGCCAAGCGCTCTCAGGCCGACGTCGCCAAGGAAGTCGGGCTGACGGCGCCCTCGGTGAACGAGCGGATCCGGAAGCTCGAGCGGGCCGGCTTCATCCGCGGCTACGTCGCGCTCCTGGACGACCGGAAGCTGGGCTACGACATCACGGCGTTCGTCGAGGTCTTCGTCGAGCACCCCAAGTTCGAGACCCCCTTCATCGAGGCGGTCTCCACGCTCGACGAAGTTCTCGAATGCCACCAGATCACCGGGGAGTTCTCGCTGCTCCTCAAGGTGAAGGTGACCGACATGGCGGCCTTCCGGCGCCTGTTGATCGAGAAGCTCAATACGATCCGCGGCGTGCGCCAGACGCGGACCGTGATGGTGCTGTCCACGTGGAAGGAGCAGCACCGGATCAAAGTGGATTGATGCGGCCCGCGGCCGATCGATTGTGCGAAG
>DATJEJ010000061.1:0-2955 GCA_035496795.1 Candidatus Omnitrophota bacterium | reverse complement strand
AGAATCTGAAGTCCTACGGGTTGGATCTCAAGACGATCCCCTGGGTGATCCAGTTCAACAAGCGCGACCTTCCGAATGCGCTCCCGGTCGAGCAGATGAGCAAGGAGCTGAACCGGCTGAACGTGCCGACCTACGAGGCGCAGGCGGCGAACGGCACCGGCGTGTTCGAAACCCTCCGCGGCGTCTCCAAGCTTCTGCTCGCGAAGATCTCGAAGGACGTGGTCGAGAAGGACCGCGGGATTCCGACCGCGGCTCGCGGCTCCAAGGCGCCGCCGGCGGACGAGCGACCCGGCTCCTCGGTTCCCGGCAGGATCATGCAGGCGCTGAAGCGCGGAAAGTCGCAGCCGGAGCCGGTCGAAGAAGAGGCGCCGATGCTGCCGGAGGATGCCCTCGTCGAGGACGCGCCTCCGCCGTCCTACCTGGAGCGGAATCCGTTCGCGGAGGCGTCGAAGGCGCCGCCCCCGCCGGCCCGCGAAGAGATGGTGCTGGGCGACCAGGACATCGTCGTCGAGCGCGAGGAGCCGGAGATCGTCCGTGCCAGCGACGATGACGGCATCGTGCGCTCACGTGACGAGGACGGGATCCTGAGCGAGGGGGAGATCGAGCGCGAGTCGACCTACGATGCGGATCGTGCGACCACCTCCGCCGGCGGCAAGTCGATCGTCGTGCCGATCGATCTCGGATCGCTGCCGAAGAGCGGGCGCCTGCGCGTCACCTTCGAGTTCACGATCGACGTCGTGGACGGCGCTCCTTCGAAGACGCGCGCGACGAAGCACACGCACATGCGCGATCTCGATCCCGTGTGATCGCCGGCGCGCGACGCGCGTGGAGAAAAATCGTGATCCGGGCCCGCTCCGCGGGCCTTTTTTGTTGACCGCGCCGCTCGCGATTCCTAGGCTGCGGGCGTGGATCGCGCGATTCCCATTTCCGTTCCCGAAGGATCCCTGGCCGGCGCCGGATCGGCGCGCGCCGAGAGCTTGACGGTCGCCGAGAACCTCGCCCGCGGCGCCTCCGACCCGGAACACGCGCTGCAGGCTGCGCGGATCTTCTCCCTCGAGGGGCAGCGCGATCGCGCGATCGAGATCCTCCGCCAGGGAACCCTCGCCCATCCGCGCCACGTCGGGCTCCTCGCGACGCTGGCCGATCTGCTCTCTCGCGGGGGCTCGTTCGAGGAGGCGGATCTCGTGTTCCGGCAGGCGCTCGAGTACGGGCCCGGGGACCCGGAGGCGTGGTACCGCGCGGGCCTCCACGGCGCGCGGCAGGGACGGCTGGACGAGGCGCGGAGTGCCTACGAGGAGGCGGTGCGTCTCGATCCCTCGCGCGTGCGCGCATGGGTGAATCTGGGGCTCGCGCGGGCGGATCTGGGAGACCGGCGCGGCGCGCTCCAGGCGCTCCTGCGCGGCGTGCAGGCCGACCCCGCCTGCGCCGAGGCGCACTCGAATCTGGGCGTCCTCTACCATGAGGAGGGGATGCGCGCCGAGGCGATCCAGGCGTTCCGCTGCGCGGTCCAGCTTTCCCCCGACTCCAGCGAGGCCCACTTCAATCTGGGGTGGGCGCTCCTCGCGGACCAGGAGCTGGACCAGGCCGAAGCGATGCTCGAGGCTTCGGCGCGTCTCGATCCGTCGAATGTCGAGAGCCTGTATGCGCTCGCGCTCCTCCATATCCGGATCGGGAAATACGGGCGCGCGGTCGCGTCGCTCCGTCAGGGGATCGAGCATCGACCCGACGACGCGCGGCTCCACTACCAGCTCGGGGTCGCGTACAACCGGCAGGACGCGGTGGACCAGGCGATCCTCTCACTCGAGACCGCGGCGCGTCTCAACCCCGGCGACCCGCGCCCGCACCATCTCCTCGGCGTCGCCTACGACAAGAAAGAGCTCCCGGCGCTGGCGCGCGAGGCCTACCGGCGCGCCGCCGCGTTGAACGGCTGACGGTGCCCGGAACCGGGCGCGCGTTCGAAGCCGCCCGGCGCGAGCGCCGCGGCGCGCTCGTCGCCTACCTCACGTCCGGATTCCCCGACGCACGAGAATCGGATCGCCTCGCCCGCGCCGCGTGCGACGCCGGGGCCGATCTGCTCGAGCTGGGGGTACCGTTCTCCGATCCCGTCGCGGACGGCCCCGTGATCCAGCGCACGACCCAGATCGCCCTGGACCAGGGGGCGACCCTCGCCGCCGTGCTGCGCCAGGCCGAAGCGCTCCGGTCCGCGCACGACACTCCGCTCGTGCTCATGTCCTACCTGAATCCGATCCACCGCTACGGCGTCGCGCGCTTCGCGAAGGAGGCTTCGGCGGCGGGAGTGGACGGCGTGATCCTCGTGGACCTTCCGCCGGAGGAGGACCCGGAGACCTGGGAGGCGATCGCGGGTGCGGGGCTCGACACGATCCTGCTCGCGACCCCTACGACCGTTCCCGAGCGCCTCGCCCGGATCGCCGCGCGCGCGCGGGGATTCTTCTACGTGGTGGCCCGGCTGGGACCGACCGGCGCGGGCATCGCCGACCCGGCGACCGCGGAGCTTCTCGACCGCTGCCGCGTGCTCACCGCACTGCCGCGCGCCCTGGGATTCGGAATCTCCCTCTCGAGCGATCTCGCCCCGTACCGCGGGCGCGCGGAAGGGATCATCGTGGGATCGGGACTCCTCGAGCCGCTGCTCGGGGAACCCGACGCCGCGGCGCGCGAGCGGACGCTGCGCGAGCGGGTGCGGGCGTTCCGGAGGAAGGCGGAGGAGCTGGGACGGGAGTAGCGAGGTTCGCCGGGCTCAGCGGCCCCGGCGCGCTACGGAAGGTTCGAAAGGACCCAGAGGGCCTGGCCGTAGTTGTGCCCGTTCGACGAGACGACGATCCGCATTCCGTCGGGGGACCAGCACGGCGTGTACATGGTCCGCCCCGCGTCTTCGAACGCGATCACGTCGAGCCCGGCTGCCTCCCCCTGCGGCGAAACCGTCCAGAGGCCGTTCCG
>DATJEJ010000060.1:0-3258 GCA_035496795.1 Candidatus Omnitrophota bacterium | reverse complement strand
GCCGCCGCCGCCTCGCTCCCCTCGGGCGCCAGCCGGAACTGCCCGCGATACGCCTCGCTCGTGTCGAGGCGCGGGTCCGCTTTCCAGCGCTCCTTGACCTTCTTCCAGAAGACGGCGGCGTCGAATCCCGGAAGTGCCGCTTCCAGGCGCGGCTTCATCTGCGCCTGGGTCGCGGTACCGCCCATGTCGCGCAGGACCCGCGCGATCACCTCCGGGTCTCCCTCCGAAGCGAGGGCGCGGGCGCGCTCCGGATGCTGGATCGCGAGGACGCGCAGGCCGTCGTTCGGGAGCCGGTCCAGGGAACGGGACGCCATCGCGAAGGACATCTTGTGCCCGGTGCGGCCGGTGAAGTCGAGGGTCAGCGAATCGCCGTCGCTGGAAAGGACGCGTCCCACCCCCCAGGTCTGGTGCGTGACGTAGGCGCCGGGGGGCAGCGCGAGGATCTTCGGCACCCGCGCCGCGATCGCGTCGAACGATTCCTTCGGATCGAGAATCCCCGAGCCCTGGACAATCGCTTCGGGATCGGGCTCGCGGCCCACGACGATCCGGAAGAGCCTCGCGAAGAGCGCTCGCCCCGCGGGACCGCCCGGCAGGCGGGGAAGGATCGGCGCGACGTCGTCCCAGGCAAAGCGTCCCTTGGCGCGCTCCTCGAGCGGCGGCATCGCGAGGTCGAGCATCGACTCCGAGTCGCTCCAGGGGGCCACGGCCGCGTAGCGCAGGAGGATCTTCCCGATCCGGACCGGCGCGGTTTCGAGATCCTCGTCCACCGCGCGGAAGAGCGCTTCGCTCAGTCCTTCGTGGACTCCATCCTCCAGCGAGAGCTCCATCGCCCGGAGCCGGTGCTCGCGCGCGGCTTCACGCGCGTCGGGATCGGTGGAGCGCTCGAGCAAAGCGGCGAGATCGGCGTGCAGCTCGGGATCGGCGTGGCGGATCCGGATCGCGGTGCGAAGCCAGTCGGCGCGCTCCTCTTCGGAGGCGGCGGGATTCTGGGAGAGGAAGTGGAGGAACCGCACCGCGGCCGGGTTCGGCTCGGGCTCGAGAAAGCGGGGAAGGAGCGCCAGCACGCCGTCCCGGTCGCCGGCGGCGAGCAGCTTGTCCGCCACGACCTCGAGGGCGTCGAGGGCGCGCGCCCGCTCGCCCAGCCCCTGCTGGAGGAGCGCGGTCAGGAGCAGCAGATCCCAGCGCTTCTTCCGCGCCGGCTCCTGCTCGAGCGCCTTGAGCGCGGCCTCGGCGGCGCTTCGCTCGATCAGGCGGTGCGCCAGCAGCTCGGTGTCCGCCCAGCGCGGGTCGCCGTGGCGAAGCGGCGGCTCCTCGCCGGTGGCGCCCTTCAGATAGCCTCGTAAATCCGCATCGATCATCGTTTGGGTCCTCGCGAGTCCGCTAGGATAGCGCAAGGAGGCGCCCCTCGGATAGACTCTCCGGCTTCACGCGCACGAAGGGGGGACCGGATCCCGAAGCGGACACGACTCATCCTGGCCCTGGGGGTGAACCAGCTTCTTGCGAGCGGCACCCACGTGATCGCGAAGGGCGCGCTGCTCCTGCTGAACCCGCTCGCGCTGGCGCTGCTCCGCTTCGTATCGGCTTCCGTCGTGCTCTTCGCCTATCTCCGGTTCCGCACCGGGCTCGCCCGCGTCGAGCGGCGCGACTGGCCGGCGTTCTTCCTGCTCGGCTTCCTCGTCATTCCGGGGAACCAGGGGTTCTTCCTGTTCGGGTTGGCGCGCTCGACCGCGAGTCACGCGGCACTGCTCTACGCCTTGACGCCGTTGATCGTGCTGCTGTTCGCCAGGCGCCTGCTGCGCGAAGAGGGGTTCGTGTCCAAGCTCCTGGGCATCGTCGCCGCGTTCACCGGCGTGGCCGTCATCCTTCTCGAGCGCGGGCTGCGGCACGAAGTGGGACTGTTGAGCGGCGATCTCCTCATCCTGGTCGCGGTCTTCGCGTGGGCGGCCTACACCGTCCTCTCGAAACGGTTGCTCGCGCGCTACGACCCCATGACCGTGACCGGATGGTCGATCATCTCGGGGACGGTGATGTGCCTGCCGGCGCTGTTCGTGCCCGGAGCGATTCCGCGCCTGGAATCGATACCGATCGGCGTCTGGGGCGCCATCGCCTACCTCGCCGTCGGCACGTCGGTCATCGCCTACCCGCTCTGGTCCTACGCGCTGCGCCACATGGACGCCTCGAAGGTCGCGATCACGTCCAACACGCAGCCGATCCTGACGGCGGCCCTTTCCTGGCTGCTGTTCCGGGAGCGCTTCACGCCGGGGTTCCTGGTGGGCGCGGCGCTCATCCTGGCGGGGGTCACGTGGGTGGAGACGCGGCGGCCGGGCATGGCGCGGGCGGAGGTGGTGCCGGTGGAGGCGGGATGATGTCGGCGAAGCCGGGCGCGAAGCGTACGGCCGTACGGTCGGGACGGCCGTGACCCCGCGGCCCCCACTCCGAGGCGACGAGTCGCCGGAGATCCCCGTGCCGCCGCCGGGCCCGAAGTCGCGCGCCGCCGCGCGACGATTGCGGCGCGCGGAGGGCGCGGCGATCTGGGGCGCCGACGCGTCGCCCATCGTCTGGTCGCGCGCGCGGGGCTCGGTCGTCGAAGACCTGGACGGCAATCGCTACATCGATCTCACGAGCGGCTTCGGCGCGGCGACGCTGGGGCACGCAGCGCCCGAGGTGGCGCGCGCGGTGGCCGCGCAGGCGCGTCGCCTGTCGCAAGGATTGGGCGATCTTCATCCGCACGTCGCGCGCGAGAAGCTCGTGCGGAAGCTGGCGTCCCTGGGCGGCGCGTTGAGCCGTGTGCTCGTGACCGGCACTGGGTCGGAAGCGGTGGAGCTCGCGCTGAAGACGGCGGCTCTCGCCACGGGCCGGCGCCGCGTCGTCGCGTTCGAAGGCGGGTATCATGGACAGTCGGGTGCCGCGCTGGAGGTGACCCATTTCCCCCCGTCGGCGGAGCTGCTGAAGCCCGCCGGCCCGCCCCGCGCGATTCACATCCCATTCCCGAATCCGTCGCGTTGCGCCGCCCGAACGCCATGCGAGATGTGCGATCTTTCCTGCTTGGAGCGCGGGTGGGAACGGATCGTTCAGCCCGAGCTGCGGGGAAGCGATCCTCCCGGCGCGGTGATCGTGGAGCCGATCCAGGGGCGGGCGGGCGTGATCGTCCCGCCGCCGGAGTTCCTCCCTAGGCTCGCCGCGCTGGCTCGTGACGCCGGGATGCTCGTGATCTGGGACGAGATCCTGACCGGCGCCGGTCGAACCGGCCCCTTCTGG
>DATJEJ010000059.1:0-20120 GCA_035496795.1 Candidatus Omnitrophota bacterium | reverse complement strand
GAGCTCGCCCAGGGAGATGAGGCGCTCCGTGTTCCGGAAGACCTCCTCTTCGGTGTCGGCGTCGACCAGGTCCTCGACCCGGATCAGGAGCGCGCCGCTGTCCCCGAGCGGGGTCGAGGTGTAGCGCATCAGCACCTCGCGTTCGGCGACGGCACCGCGCGTCTCGCGCGTGGCGCGCCCCTCGGCGCGGGCGCCGCGCTCGGGCAGGTACCACCGTTCCGTCTCGGGGTGGAAGACTTCGGAGAGCGGCTTCCCGGTCACCTCGTCGCGATCCACGCCCCACCCGCGGGCGAGCGTCTCGTTCAGGGCGACGATGCGGCGGTCCTCGTCGAGGGCCAGGAGTCCGGTGTCGAGGGCGTCGAGCGCCTGGAGGAATAGCTCTCGCTCGATCTCAGGTGTTTCCAGCCGCGCCATTCCGCCCCCCCGCGGTGACCATCGAAACCATTGAAGTCACGTTGCCTCGCGGTCCATCGGCCGTCAACCCAAATCGAGCGCGCTTGCATGCGCCCGCGCCGGTTGCTAGGCTTTTACCCCGATTCCCGGCATGACCGCGGCGCCGCCAGGGCGCCGTCCCTGTTTCCACCCCTGATCCGGATCGAGGTTTCGCGCCATGATGCAGTCCCTTCGCGACAATATGAAGCTGATCATCTGGATCACGGCCATCGTGTTCCTGGTCGGCTTCGGCATCCTCCAGCTCGGCGGCGTCTTCGGCACCCAGCCGACGCAACAGCGCGGGCCCACCGGCATCGTCGCCGACATCAACGGCGAGCCGATCCGATACGACGAATACATGGGCACCGTGAACCAGATGACCCGCCAGCTCGAGCAGACCCGCCCCCTCCAGGCGGGCGAGGACGCCTACATTCGCGAGCAGGCGTGGCAGACGCTGGTCCGGAACAAGCTGCTCCAGCAGGAGGCGAAGCGGCGCCACCTGGGAGCGACGCCCGACGAGATCAAGATGGCGCTCCGGGTCGCGCCCCCCGAGTTCCTGGTCCAGGCCGACGCGTTCAAGGGGGCGAACGGGCAGTTCGACTACCGGAAATACCTGGCCGAGCTGGACAACCCGAACTCGCAGATGCCGTGGGGCCAGGTGGAGGCTCTGGTCGCCGATCAGCTCCCGATCCAGAAGCTTCAAGAGCAGATCGTGGCCGGCGCCAAGGTCTCCGAGGGCGACGTCCGCGAGCGCTTCCTGCTCCAGAACGACAAGGTGAAGTTCAAGGCGATCCAGTTCTCCCCCGACAGCTTCCCGGTCGACACGTCGCGCATCGGCGGCGCCGACGTCGAGTCCTACTACAAGGCGCACCCCGACGAGTTCACGGGGCCCGAAGAAGTGAAGGTCGCGGTGGTCCTGATCCCCCGGAAGCCCGACGCGACGGACTTCTCCACGGAGAAGGAGCGGCTCCGCGCGGTGCTCGACATGGCGCGGGCCCAGCCCGACTCCTTCCCGTCGCTCGCGCGATCGTACTCCGAGATCCAGAGCGCGGGCCGCGGGGGCGATCCGGGCTCGGAGCCCTTCTTCGACGAGATGCGGCCGATCTTCCGGCGCGGGCTGCAGAACCTCCAGGCCGGACAGATCACCGACATCCTCCAGGAAGAGCGCTCCCTTCACATCTTCAAGGTCGAGAAGCGCTGGGTCGATCCCGCCACCAAGCGGGAGAAGATCAAGTACCGCGAGATCGCGGTCCGCGTCGAGCCGGGGACGAACGCGATGCGCGCGGCGCGCGAGCTGGCCCAGAAGGCTGAAAAGGATGCGAAGCGCTCCGGACTGCAGGCGGTCGCGACCCGCATGGGGACGCGGACCTTCACGTCCGAGTACTTCGCGTACGGGCAGAGCGGCAACGACGTGCTCCAGCGCTTTCCCGAGGTCGAGACCTGGATGTTCCGCTCCAAGGCCGGCGCCGTATCGGAGATCGTGCCGACCGAGAACGGATACTTCATCTTCCAGGTGGTGGAGCACCGCCCCGCCGGGCTGCGCCCGCTGGACCGCGTGGCGGCGGACGCCAAGGCGAGGCTGGTCCGCTCGCTCCGCATGCAGCGCGCGAAGGAGGCGGCGGATCAGGCCCGCGCCGCGCTGGCCGGCGGCGCCGCCGAGCCCGAAGTCGCCGCCCGCTTCCACGGGCGCGTCGCCGACGTGCCCGAGGCCACCCGGAACGGCTACCTGTCGACGGTGGGCGGGCGCGAGCCCCGCGTGATCGGCGCCGTCTTCGCGATGCCGGCGGGCGCGCCCTGGTCGGCCCCCCTCGTGGGCGACAACGGCGTCTACGTGGCGCAGGTCGAGGCGCACATGGCGCCCAGCGAGGACGACTTCCGGAAGCAGGAGGCGCAGGTTCGGGACCAGCTCCTGAACGAGCGCCGGCAGCTGATCTTCGTGGAGTGGATGCAGGATCTCCGCCGCAAGGCGAAGATCAAGGACTACCGCGAGCAGTATTTCGAGGTCTGATGGCGTCGGGGGCGGCGGAGCCGGACGCTCCGCCGCTCCCGGCCAGCGTTACCGGTTCGATCCCCGCTTCGAGCTTCCTCCCCGCTCCGTGGTCGCGCCCCCGCCCGTCCCGGCTTCCATCGCCTCGACGTTGATCGAGCGCTCCGCGATCTGCGTCAGCAGTTCATCGGCCCGCTTCTCCTCGCTCAGGGTCTCTTCCAGGAGCCGCGCGGCCTTCTGATTGCCCAGCAGGCCCGCGTAGGTCTTGAGGCATCCGTAGGCGGCCATCTCGTAGTGCTCCACCCTCTGCGCCGCAGAGATCAGGCCGGCATCCAGAACCTCCTCCTCCACGTCCTCGCTCAGAAGCTCCTTGGCCTCCTCGATCAATCCTTCCATCCCCATGCACTTCTTTCCCGTGGGGCTCTTGCCGAGGTCCTTGAAGATCTGATCCAGGCGGTCCACCTGCTTCTCGGTTTCGCGCAGGTGGGCGTCGAAGGCCTTCCTGAGCTCGTCATTGCCCGCCGCCTTGGACATGCGCGGAAGCGCCCGCAGGATCTGCTTCTCGGCGCTGTAGACGTCCTTGAGCTCGTCCACGAACAGTTTTTCCAGACTGTCGATCTGCATGGTTCACCTCTCCGCCGTCAGTGTTTGCGTGCTCCGTTTCCGATACGACTCGGGCGGTGAGGTGCAACACGTATGCCACGGTTTTCCGCGGCCAGGACCCGCTCTTCCGCCTGCAGCTCCCGGTTGATCGCCACGGCGGCCTTGGCTCCCTCGGCCGCGGCGACCACCACGAACTGCACGTCCCACGAGGCGTCGCCCGCCACGTAGACCCCGGGCACGTTCGTCCGCTCGCGGCGATTGGTTCGGATCGCCGCCTTGAGCGTCAGCCGGCAGCCCAGCCGGACCGCCAGATCGCAGCTCTGGTCGTTCCCGGTGGAGAAGAAGAGGGCGTCGCGCTCCAGGGGGGCGCGCCCCCGCAGGAGCACGCGGCGGAGGCGCCCCGCCGGCCCCTCGAGGCCGACCACGCGATTCCGGATCACCTCGACCCCCCGGCTCCGGAGCTCGGCCAGCTCCGCCGGGGAAAGCCGGCTCGCACCGTCGGTGAGCAGGACCAGGTCGCGGCTCCAGGTCAGGAGGGCATGGGCCAGCGCCTCGCCGGAGGCGCCGCGTCCGTAGCAGGCCAGGCGGCGGTCGCGCCATTCCCAGCCGTCGCAGTAAGGACAGTGGTGGACGCTGATTCCGTAGAAGGATTCGATGCCGGGTATGGGAGGGATCCGGTCCACGACCCCGGTGGCGAGGAGGATCTTCTTGGCGGAGACGGGACGTCCCCGCTGGAGCGACACCTGGAACGCGGTGCGTTTCCCGCGCGTCCCGACCGGGACGATGCGGGCCACTTCTTCACGGCGAATCGAGACGCCGTACGCGAGCACCTCCCGGCGCCCCACCTCGAGGAGCGCCGCGGGAGGAATGCCGTCGCGGCTCAGGTAGCCGTGCATCCGGCGGGACGCCGCGTTGCGATAGCGCCCGTGATCGAAGAGGACCACGCGCCGGCGGGCCCGCCCCAGGACCAGGGCGGCGCTCAGCCCGGCGGGGCCTCCGCCGACGATGACGACGTCCACCTCGCGGCCCGGTGCCGCCACGGCCGCGAGTCGCTCCTCAGGACTTCCGGTCTTCGACGGCCGTCTCGCGCGGTGTCGCGGCGGGAGGCGCCGGCGGAGCGGGCGCGGGCTTGTCGCTCACCTGCAGCTCGTTCTCCACTTCGCGCATCCCCTTCTTGAATTCCTGGATGCCGCGGCCGACCGAGCGGCCGATTTCCGGGATCCGCTTCGCGCCGAAGATCAGGAGCACGATCAGGAACAGCCAGAACAGCTCCTGGGGTCCGATGTTGAACATGGTTGGCGTTCGCCTCTCCGAGCCGGGTCGAGCCGGGCTCCGTGGGGGTCAGGGCGCTTGCGTGAAGCGCCGCGCGTCGCGGCCCACGATGACCGTGACGTCGATCATCTCCTGGGAAGACTGCTGCTGGATGACGTGGCGCGTTCCCAGGTACTCCGCCACGATCTTCGCCGGCTCCGGTGCCTCGGTCCGGTTCACGACCAGGGTCGTCCGATAATCCGAGCGATCCGCGTTCGACACTTCGAGCACGTCGAAACCGCCGTCGCGGAGGTACGAAGCCAGCTCGCCCGCGAGCCCGGCCCGCCCGCTTCCGTTCAACAGCTCGATCCGGATCGGCTGCTTCGGCCGGCTGGTCACCTGCGGGCCCACCCGAAGCGCCACCGAAACGGCGCAGAAGGCGATGAGCACGAACAGCCCCACGATCGTGAAATCGAGCGCCGGGCTGCCGGCCTTCCCCTTGGATCCCATCGCGCGTCTTCCGGCTCAGCGGGCGCGGCGGCGCGGCCGCGCGCGTCCAGCCGGGGCGTCCAGGCGCTTCCGCAGGCGGCGGTACGTCCGATCGATCGCCTCCGGAAGAACCTTCGTCTCCGCCAGCACCGGCATGAAGTTCGTGTCTCCGTTCCACCGGGGCACGACGTGCCAGTGCAGGTGGCCCAGGACGCCGGCCCCCGAGACGCGACCCAGGTTGGCTCCGAGATTGAACCCGTGCGGGCGATATTCGCGCTTCAGGGCATCCACGACGCGACCCAGCCAGAGGTTCACGTCGGCGGCCTCCTCCACGTTCAACCCCGCCGGGGAGCCCAGGTGCCTGCGCGGCGCCACCATCACGTGCCCTACATTGTAGGGGTACAGGTTCAGCATGACGAGGGTGAGTGGGGTAGACGCAAGGACCAGGTTCCGACCCCCCCGCGGCTTGGCGGCGACGTCGCAGAAGAGGCAGGATGCCTTGGCTTTGCGCCCCGGCCGTTTCGCCGGAGCCACGTACTCCATCCGCCAGCCGGCCCAGAGCCGCTCCATCACCCCTCCCCCCACGCCTGCAGCGTTTCCTCCACCATCCGGAGCTGGTCGGGCGTGTTCACGCCGAAGCACTCGCGGGGATCGGCCGCGCGCTCGATGCCGACGCGGCGTCCCGCCCGGCTCAGGATGGCGAGGGTGTCGGTCAGATAGTACTCCTTCTGGGCGTTGTCGGCCCGGAGCCGTCCGAGCGCCTCGCGCAGGGGCTCCTTCTCGAAGACGTAGATCCCCGAGTTCACTTCCCGCACGGCCCGCTCGGCCGGCGTGGCGTCCTTCTCCTCGACGATCTTCACGAAGGCGCCCGCGGCGTCGCGGACGACGCGGCCGTAGCCGGCCGGGTCCTCCAGCTCGGCCGAGAGGACCGTGACGGCATTCCCCTCCGCGACCTGGCGGGCCAGGAGACGCCGGAGCGACTCGGTGCGAACGAGCGGCATGTCCCCCGCGAGGATCAGCACGTGCGGCGCGCCGGGCGCGGCCTCGTCCCATGCCACCTGCACCGCGTGGCCGGTGCCGAGCTGCGGCGCCTGCGTCACGAAGCGGACCGCGCGGCCGCGCAGCGCCTGCCGCACCAGCTCTTCGCGATGGCCCACCACGACGACAACGCGATCGGGGTGGAGCGGCGCCAGGCGCGCGAGGACATGGCCGATGAGCGGCGTCCCCAGGGCGGGATGGAGCACCTTGGGAAGATCGGAGTTCATCCGCTTCCCCATGCCGGCGGCGAGGAGGAGCGCGGTGAACGGCGGCAGGGCGTCGGGGGCGGGCATGGGCGGTGATCCTAGGGGGTCACGGCGAGGTTGTCGATGAGCCTCGTCCGGCCGATGCGGACGGCGGCGATGAGGAGCGCGCGGCGGTCCAGCCGGCGGAGCGGCTCGAAGGTGCGCGGGTCGACCAGGGCCAGGTAGTCCACCCCGTCGGGAGCGGCCTCGCGGCGGAGCACCGCGCGCGCCGCGGCGGTGATGCGCGCCGCGTCCCGGACCCCGGCGCGCGCCTGGTCGCGCCCGGCGCGAAGGGCGCGGGAGAGCCCCGCCGCGCGCGCGCGCTCGCCGGGACTCAGGTACGCGTTCCGCGAGGACAGCGCGAGCCCGTCCCGCTCCCGGACGGTGGGGGCGACCCGGAGCGTCGCCGGGCTGTCGAGATCGCGCATCATCGCGCCGACCAGCGCGGCCTGCTGCGCGTCCTTCTGCCCCAGGAGGAGCGTGTCGGGCTCCACGATCTGGAGGAGCTTCATCACCACGGTGAGCACGCCGGTGAAGTGCCCCGGGCGTACGGTGCCCTCCCATCGCGACGCGATCGGTCCCGGCACCACGCGCGTCTCCGCCCCCGGCGGATAGAGGGCGCGCACCGTCGGGAGGAAGAGCCAGTCCACGCCGGCCTCGCGGCAGAGCCGCGTGTCGCGCGCCAGGGGGCGCGGGTAGCGAGCGAAGTCCTCGCGCGGGCCGAACTGGAGCGGATTCACGAAGATGCTGGCGGCGACGCGGCGGTGCGCGCGGCGCGCGAGGCGAAACAGCGAGAGGTGGCCTTCGTGGAGCGCGCCCATCGTGGGCACGAACGCGATCGTCTCCCGGCGGGAGCGGGCGCGGCGCGACAGGGCGCGCATCGCGTCCGCGCTCCTTACGATTTGCACGCGGGTTTCTCGGGGGTCTCGGACACGGGCGCCTTGGGCGCGGCGGCGGACGCGGCATCGGGCGCCACGGACTTCGCGGGCTCCGGCGCGGCGGCGTACGTCTCCTCGGGGCTCGGATAGCGGCCCGCGCGCACGTCGTCGCGGAACGACGCGACCGCGCCGCGGATCGCGTCGCCCACCTGGGCGTAGCGCCGAACGAATCGCGCGGGCTTTCCGAACGACAGGCCCACCAGGTCGTGGATCACCAGCACCTGTCCGTCGCATTCCGCCCCCGCCCCGATTCCGATCGTCGGGATCGTGAGCGCACGGGAGACCTCGGCCCCCAGCTCGCGGGGAATGCCCTCGAGCACGATGGCGAAGACGCCGGCGCGCTCGAGCGCGCGCGCGTCCTCGAGGAGGGCTTCGGCCGCGTCGGCGCCGCGCGCCTGCACGCGGTAGCCGCCGAAGGCGTGCACCGACTGGGGGGTAAGCCCCAGGTGCCCGAGAACGGGGATGTCGGCGGCGAGGATCGCCTCGATCTGCGGCAGCACGCGCCGCCCGCCCTCCAGCTTCACCCCCTCGGCGCCGCGCTTCACGAAGCGCGCGCTGTTGTGCACCGCATCCTCGGGGCCGGCCTGGAACGAAGCGAAGGGAAGGTCCGCGATCACGAGCGCACGGGGCTGGGCGCGCATCACGGCTTTGAGATGATGGGACATCTCCGCCATCGTGACCGGGATCGTGGATTCGTAGCCCAGCACGACCATCCCGAGCGAATCCCCCACCAGGATCAGGTCCACGCCCGCCTCGTCGGCGAGTCGCGCCGTCGGATAGTCGTAGGCCGTGACGGAGACGATCCGCTCGCCGCGCGCCTTCATCTCGCGGATGGAGCGGACGGTGACCTTGGGGCGCTCGAAGGCGCGATCGTCGCGCGAGGTGCCGGCGCTCATGGGTTTCCGCTGGGGCTCAGGTAGGCGACCCCTTCCGTGTGGCTCTCGATCCGCGCGACCAGCTCCTCGAGATCGGCGCGGCGGTCCACGAAGTTCATCTCGTTCGTGTTCACGACCAGGAGCGGCGAATCGCGATAGTGGAAGAAGAAGTAATTGTACGCTTCCGCCAGGGTGGCCGTGTACTTGGGATCCATGATCCGCTCGTACGGGCGTCCGCGCTGCTGGATGCGGTTCCAGATCACCTCGGGCGAGGCCTGCAGGTAGACGACCAGGCTCGGCATCGGCAGGTCGCGCTCCAGCACCGGCGCGATCTTGTCGTAGAGGGCCAGCTCGCGATCGCTCAGGTTCAGGTTCGCGAAGATCCGGTCCTTCTGGAACATGTAGTCGCTCACGACCGCGTCGTGGAACAGGTCGGGCTGGTTCAGGTCGCGCAGCTCCTGGTAGCGGCTCACCAGGAAGAACATCTGCGTGGCGAAGGCGTGCCGCCGCGGGTCCTTGTAGAAGTCCTCCAGGAACGGGTTCTCCTCCGGCTCCTCCAGGAGGAGCCGCGCCTGGAGCCGCTCGGCCAGGAGCCGCGCGAGCGACGTCTTCCCCACTCCGATCACCCCTTCGACGGCGATGTAGCGCCCCGGGCCGGGCTGGATCTCTCCGGTCAGTACCAGAAGCGGCCCAGCTTTCGCACGGGGGGATTGGGCGGGAGCTTCTGGATCATGCGGCGCACCGTCTCGCCCGTGACCGGATGGCGGAAGTTCGGATCCAGCTCCAGCAGCGGATAGAGGACGAAGGCGCGGCGGTGGGCCTCGGGATGGGGCACTTGAAGGTCGGGCTCGTCGATCAGCTCATCGTCGTAGAACAGGAGATCGAGGTCGATGGATCGCGGCCCCCAGCGCTTGGAGCGCACGCGCCCCATGCGCTTCTCGATCAGGAGCATCTGCCAGAGGAGTTCCCTCGGCAGGAGCTCGGTCTCGATCCAGGCCACCGCGTTCAGGAAGGGGGGCTGTTCGGTCTCGCCCACCGGCTCGGTGTCGTAGAGCGAGGAAACGCCCGAGACGTTGGTCTGCGGGAGCTGCCGCAGCGATTCCACCGCCTTCCGGATCAGGAACTCGCGGTCGCCCAGATTCGACCCGATGCCGACGTAGACGCGGCGCATCATCGGGCGCGCTCCACTTCCACTTCCGGGCACCCGGAGAAGTCGGCCACCGGGATGTGCATCTTCCGGAGCCGCACGCGCACGCGCGGCGGGTCGAACTCGGCGAGGAGCGCGAGCGCCACCTCTTCGGCCAGCGTCTCGAGC
Source organism: Candidatus Omnitrophota bacterium (assembly GCA_035496795.1). Lineage (GTDB taxonomy): Bacteria > Eisenbacteria > RBG-16-71-46 > SZUA-252 > SZUA-252 > DASQJL01. The sequence goes on along the minus strand of DATJEJ010000059.1, from coordinate 10,947 downwards.
AGCCGGCAGCGCGCCATCGCGATCTGACCGCGCACGAGACGCGAGAGCTCCTCGTAGTCCACGAACGCGTCCAGCGAATCGGGGCGGCGCCGGGTCTCGCGCGCGTAGGCGATCTCGACGTCCGCCTCGAGCCTTTGCCCCAGGTCGCGCTCCTTCTGCGTCACGCCCAGGTGGCCGTACGCCTGGATGCCGCGCAGGCGGAGCCAGTCGAACCCGGCCGCCATGGCGTCGGAGCGGCGGGGAACGAGGCTCGCCCGGGCCGCGCGGGTCCTCCCGGCGCTAGCGGATCGCGGCCGACGGGGAGACATCCCGGGTCCTCCAGGGCGTGAGCGCCTCCAGCTTGGCGATCGCGCGCCGAATCACGTCCACGGGCGAGGTGAGCGCCACGCGGAAATAGCCCTCGCCACCCTCGCCGAATCCGGTGCCCGGCGTGAGCAGCACGCCGGTCCCCTCGAAGACGCGCGCGGCGAAGTCCATCGCGGACTCCCCCTCCGGGACGCGGCCCCAGACGAAGAAAGCGCCGCCCGGGGTCGGGACCGGGCAGCCCAGCGCGCGCAGTCCGTCGAGCGCGGCGTCGCGCCGCTCGCGATAGACCGTCCGGAGCGCCGGGCCGTGGGCCGGCAGTGCCGACAGCCCCCAGGCCGCGGCGATCTGGGTCGCCTGCGGCGCGCCGGAATCCACGTTGGCCTTGAACCGCGCCAGCAGGTCGATGAGCGCGGGGGCGCCGGCGGCGAAGCCGATCCGCCAGCCGGTCATGTTGAAGGTCTTGGAGAAGGAGTGGAACTCGATCGCGCGCTCCCTGGCGCCGGGAAACTGGAGGATGCTGGGCGGCGGCTCGTCGTAGTAGAGCTCGCTGTAGGCGGCGTCGCTCGCGACGATCAGGTCGCGCTTCACGGCCCAGGCCACGAGCTCCTCGTAGAAGGAGTGGGGTGCCGTGGCGCCGGTCGGGTTGTTCGGGTAGTTCACCCACACGACCCGCGTGCGCTCGGTGACGCGGCGGTCCAGCTCGCGGATCTCGGGCAGGAAGCCCGCCGACTCCCGGAGCGGATAGCGCACCGGGGTGGCGCCCGCGAACACCGCCCCCGCGGCGTAGACCGGATACCCGGGATCGGGCACCAGGGCCTCGTCCCCCGGGTTCAGGAGCGCGAGCGGGAGGTGGCCGATGCCCTCCTTGGAGCCGAGCAGCATTCCCAGCTCGCGCCGGGGATCGAGCGTGACGCCGAAGCGCGCGCCGAACCACGCCGCGATCTCCGCGCGCGCGGCAGGCATCCCGGCGCTGGTCGGATAGCGGTGGTTCCTCGGATCGCGCGCGGCCTCGGCCATCTTCTCGAGGATCGGCGCGGGCGTCGGGAGGTCGGGATCTCCGATCGAGAGGTCGATGACCTCCCGGCCGGCGGCCTCGGCCTCGGCGCGCTTCCGTTCCAGCTCGGCGAAGAGATAGCGAGGAAGCGCGGCGAGGCGCTCGCTCGGTTCGCTGTGGGGCATGGAGTGACGGTATCGGGGATCGGGGGGAGAATCAAGGGGCGGACGCAAGAGCACCGCACCCTTACCCCGAGGGCGCTGCCGTTGCCGAACGACACGCCTCGCACGAGGCCCGGGTCTACCACCTCCGCGTCCTCACTCGCCCGTTCGAGGCTACCGGCCCTCCTCCTGGGTTCCGTTCTCCCTTGACACAATTGCGACTGTCTGTTATCCTTATTTCTTACGAAGGCGCCCCCGCAATCGATCTACGCAGGAAAGCTGTACTCTTGGCGCAAGGAGGTCCCTCCATGCCCCGCCTCCGGCACTCCGTTTTCTTCTCAGGTTTGGCTCTCGGAATCCTGATCTCGGGCCATCAAGCGACGTTCGCACAACAAAGCCGCAATATTACTCTGCTGACCCATCTGAACCTCTACAACGAGTACACCAACTCCTGGCCTTACATCCACACCGACGGGCGTGAATACGTGGCCGTCGGCACTCGCGACGGGACGTCGATCGTACGCCTGACCGATCCTTCGAATCCGGTCGAGGTGGGCTTCATCCCCGGCATCGCCTGCGGAACGAGAGACGTGGACCAATATCTCACCTATATCTACGTGGTGGGACGCCTCTGCGGCACCTCGAGCCCGGGAATCCAGATCATCAGCATGGCCGATCCGGACCATCCCGTCCTGGTCAACACGGCCCATGGGTTCGTCGAGACTTCCGAGAACATCAGCATCGATCCCGTGCGCGCCATCCTGTTCGCCGCTGAGACGAACGAGCTGACCGCGCCTCAGGACGGCTATCGCATCCTTTCCCTGGCCGACCCGGTGAATCCGGTCGGCATTTCCGGGAGCGACGCGTACAACACGCACGACTTCACCTTTTCCGGGACCCAGGGCTACGCGGCGGCGATCACGGATGGCGTGATGCATATCCTCGACCTGACCGCTCCCGCAGTACCGCTCGAGCTGGCCACGTTTGCGACCCCGGGGGGCAATCCACACACCGCCTGGGCCACCAGCGACGGGCATTACCTGATCGTCAGCGACGAGAACATCGTCGAGCCCTATGGGGAGTTCTCGATCTTCGACATCCGTAACCTCGCCCAGATCTCTCGGGTCAACGAATCCAACACGATGCCCGGGGCCACCGTGCACTACCCTCGGGTTCGGTCGAATCAGCTCTTCCTGGCCAACTATTCGGCAGGAGTGCGCGTCTGGGACATCACCGATCCGACCTGGCCGGCCGAGAGCGGCTACTACGACACCTGGGCCGGAGACGATCGCATCCTCGCCGGCGTCTATGACGTGAGCCCCTTCTATCCTTCCGGGATCTTCACCGCGACCGACCGCTCGACGGGCCTCTATGTGTTCCGGGCGGACAACAACTATGGGATCGTTCGCGGCACGGTCATGGATGGTCGTACACCGGTGTTCGGTGCGCTCGCACGGGCGCTTCCGGAAGGGGTATCCACCCGGACCGACGCCAACGGGCGATTCGCCTTGGCTCCCGTCCCGGGCTCCTCGACCATCGAGGTGTCGAGTTTCGGCTATGGAACCCAGTCGACCCCGGTGACCGTGAGCCAGGGGAGCAGTCAGACGCTGGGGTTCGCCCTGGCCAAGCTGGGCACGGCGACCGTCAAGGGCAGGGTGGCCCGCGCGTCGGATGGCTCCGATGTGGCCGGAGCCGAGGTCACGATCCGCAACACGCCGCTGACGACGCTGACGACGGGCCGTGGCACCTATTCCCTGGCGAAGGTGCCCGAGGGCCCTCTCACGGTTCGTGCCGAGCAGGTCGGGCTGGTGCCGGCGGCCATACCGATCACCCTGGTGGCCAAGAAGACCGCCACCGTCGACTTCTCGCTCCAGACGCCTCTCTTCTACGATGACGCGGACACCGATCGGGGTTGGAGCTTCTCGGTGCCCGATGACGACGCGACGGAGGGGCGGTGGATTCGTGCCGTCCCCATCGGAACCTTGAACGGCAGCACGCAGGCGCAGCCGGCAACCGACCACACGCCGGACCCGGGCAGTCAATGCTTCGTCACCGGGAACGGCCCGGTCGGCGGGCCGGCATCAAACGGGGATGTCGACGGCGGCAAGACGACCTTGACCAGTCCGGTGGTTGCCCTCGCGGGAGTATCCGATCCGCGAATCGCCTTCTGGCGCTGGTTCTACAGCACCCACATCATCCTGGGACCGGCCGCCAGCCCGTTCATCACCCAGCTGTCGAACGACGGGGGCGCCACCTGGGTCGAGATCGACCGGATCCAGGCGCGCCGTACGCCGTGGGAGCGCTTCGAGATCCGGGTGACCGACTTCTTCCCGACACCGGGGGACGTCCGCGTTCGCTTCATCGCCCGCGACGACTACCCGGGAGGAAGCGTCATCGAGGCCGCGATCGACGATTTCACCTGCTACTCGGGAGCGGGAACGGGGCTGCGTGAGCCGATGGCCGTCGCCGACGCCACGCGCGACATCCTGCGCCTGCGAAGCCTCGGCCGCTCGGGTCAGGGCGCTTCCCTCGAGTTGTCGCTCGACCGCCCGATGAAGGCACGGGTCCACCTTTTCGACGTCCGCGGCCGGCTGGTGCGGACGCTCCACGACGGCACGTTGCCCGCCGGGGAACACCGGATGTTATGGAACGGTCTGGACGATCAGGGCCGGCGGGCGGCGGCGGGCGTCTATCTGGTGCGGGCGAGTGCGGGGGCGACGTACGCGGACGCCAAGGTGATCCTGCTTCGGTGAGGAGCCACGCCGGGCGGCGCGGCCAGGCGAATCGGGGACTTACACCGCGCCCGGCGCGGGCGGGTCCATCACGACCATCACCTCTTCTTCGAGCGTGATGCCGTTCGCCTCTTCCACGCGGCGCTTCATCTCCTGCGCGACGCGAAGCACTTCCTGGGCGGAGGCGCCGCCCTGGTTCACGATGTAGTTGGCATGGTAGGCGTGCACGCCCGCGCCGCCGTCCTTGATCTCCTTGGCGCCCGCGGCCTCGAGGAGCTGACCGGCGGCGATCTTGGTGCCGTCGGGAAGCACGGGATTCTTGAAGAAGCAGCCGGCCGTGTGGAGTCCCTTCTCCTTCCGGCGGGCCCGTTGCGCGGCGTGCTGCCCCATGATCCGGTCCATCTCGTCGCGGTCGCCCGGTTGGAGGGCGAAATCGCAATCGACGACGACGTTCGAGTTCGTCTTGAGATTGCTGTGCCGGTAGGCGAACCCCAGCTCCGCAGGGGTGCGGTCGACGAGGGTGGTCCCCTCGAGCAGCCGGATCCGCGTCACGATGTCCCCCACCGCGCGGCCGAACGCGCCCGCGTTCCCGCGGATGGCGCCTCCCACCGTGCCGGGGATGTCGATCGCGAACTCCAGCCCCGAGAGCGAGCGCTCGCGAGCCGCCTCCACGACCTCGCCCAGGTCGCAGCCCGCGCCCGCCGTGATGCGGTTTCCGGCCACGCGGAGGTGCTCGATCCGGTTCACGATGACGAGCCCGCGGAAGCCGGTATCGCCCACGAGGAGGTTCGAGCCGCCGCCGATCAGGAGCCAGCGCATCCCCGAGTCGACCGCGCTCTTCACGACCTCCTGGAGCGCCTTTTCGGTGTAGACCTCGGCGAGCACGTCGGCGGGACCGCCGATCCCGAACGTGGTGTAGGGGGCGATCGAAGCACCCCGCTTGATGACGAGCTGTTCCTGGTCGAGGACCGGTGCGGCGAAGGTCACGAAATCGCTCCCATGGGGTACGGGGCGCACGGCGCGGGGCTCGTCTCGGAGCGAAGCGGGCGCACCGTCTGCATTATCGGCTGCCGGCGTGAAATTCTGAAGCGAGTTCATGGATACTACCCCAGGAGAGGCCCCTCCATTCCGGATACCCCCCGAAGGGGGCGACGATTTCGCTTTCCCCGGACGGAACTCAGCCCTCAATTTGATTGCACGAATATCGCTATTAGCCTAGGCTAACGCGCCATGTTCCCGTTGACGCGCTCGCGGCAGGACTACCTCAAGGCGCTGTACGCCCTGTCCCTGGGCGGCGAGCCCGTGGCCACCTCGCGTCTCGCCCGCCGGCTGAACGTCTCGGCGCCCTCGGTCACGAACATGCTCGCGCGGCTCGCCTCGGAGCGGCTGGTGGACTACGCGCCGCGCGCGGGCGCCAGCCTCACGTCGCGCGGAAGGCGCGAAGCGTTGGACATCGTTCGACGCCACCGGATCCTCGAGACCTTCCTGGTCCGCGTCCTGGGCCTCGACTGGTCGGAAGTCCATGAGGACGCCGAGGTGCTCGAGCACCACGTGAGCGATCGCGTGCTGCTGGCGATCGACCGCCTCATCGGCCATCCGGAGGAGGACCCCCACGGTCATCCCATCCCGGATCGCCGGGGAAGGATCAGCCGGCGGACGCTGGTTCCGCTCTCCACGGTGGCTCAGGGCAAGGAGGTTCGCGTGCGGGAGATCCGCGATTCGGACGCCGGCCGCCTGGCGCGATGGAAGGAGCTCGGGCTGGTCCCCGGGGCCCGGGTCAAGGTGCGCGACGTGCGCGCCGTGGACGGGGTGACGGAGCTCGAGGTGGCCGGGCGGCCGGTCGTGGTCGGCCAGGCGGCACTCGAGGGCGTTCTGGTCCAGAGCACGCGGAGGACCCTGCGTGGAGCTTGAGCCGGACCACCGCTCCCTGCACGAGCTGCACCGCACCGTCGCCGTGCCGGCGCGCTCGAGCTGGCCGCGCCGGATGCTGGCCTTCTCCGGGCCCGCCTACCTCGTCAGCGTCGGCTACATGGATCCGGGCAACTGGGCCACCGACCTGGCCGGCGGCGCGCGATTCGGCTACCAGCTCATCTGGGTCCTGCTCGCCAGCAACCTGATCGCGGTGCTGCTCCAGGCGCTCTCCGCCCGGCTCGGCGTCGTGACGGGAAAAGATCTCGCGCAGGAATGCCGGTCCGCCTATCCCCGCGTCCTGACGTTCCCGCTCTGGATCCTGGCCGAGATCGCGATCGTGGCGTGCGATCTCGCCGAGGTGCTGGGCGCCGCCGTGGCGCTCAAGCTGCTCTTTCACTTCCCGCTCCTCTGGGGCGTGCTCATCACCGCGCTCGACGTGCTCCTGCTGCTCACCCTGCAGCGGATGGGGATGCGGCGTCTCGAGGCCCTGATCCTGACTCTGATCGGGACGATGGGCTTCTGCTTCGCGGTCGAGATCGCCCTGTCCCGGCCGGACCTGGCCGAGGTCTTCCGCCACCTCCTGCCGCGCGGGCCGGACGGCCGGCCCTCCCTGTTCCAGCACGACCCCGCGCAGGGCTGGTCGGTGCTCGGGCTGCGCGGCGACTCGCTCTACATCGCCATCGGAATCCTCGGCGCCACCGTCATGCCCCACAACCTCTACCTGCACAGCGCGCTGGTGCAGAGCCGCGTGGTCGCACAGACGACGGAGGGAAAGCGCGAGGCGGTCCGGATGAACGCCATCGACTCGGCCGTCGCCCTGAACCTCGCGTTCTTCGTGAACGCCGCGATTCTCGTGGTCTCGGCCGCCGTGTTCCACTTCTCGGGACACCAGGACGTCGCCCGGATCGAGGATGCCCACCGGCTGCTCGCGCCCCTGCTGGGGACGACCCTCGCCTCGGTGCTGTTTGCGGTGGCGCTGCTCTCGTCGGGTCAGTCCAGCACGATCACCGGAACGCTGGCCGGGCAGGTCGTCATGGAGGGATTCTTACGTCTACGCATCCAGCCGTGGCTGCGCCGCCTGATCAGCCGGAGCCTCGCGATCATCCCGGCCGCGCTCGTCATCGGGCTGCACGGGGAGAACGCGGTGGATTCGCTCCTCGTGCTGTCGCAGGTGGTGCTGAGCCTCCAGCTCTCCTTCGCGGTGATCCCGCTGGTCGCGTTCACGAGCGACCGCCGCCGCATGGGCGAGCTCGCCAATCCCATGTGGATGGTCGTGCTGGGCTGGCTGGCCGCGTTCTTCATCGCGGGGCTCAACGCCAAGCTGGTCGGCGACATCGTGACCAGCTGGTACGCGTCCACGCACGGGGCCTGGTGGCTCACCGTGCTGGTGATGCCCGCGATCGTCGTGATCGGGGGCCTGCTCCTGCTGATCACGGGGCTGCCGCTCCTGCAGCGCCTGGCCCCGCAATGGGCCGGCAGGCTGGCGCCGTCCGGCGGCGTCGTGACGGCCATCCCCATCACGGCGACCCACGTCCCCCCCGGCCCGCGCACCATCGTGGAGACCGGCCCGCGCCGCGTGGCGCTCGCGCTCGAGCTGGGTCCGGCGGATGCCGCGGTGATCGAGCACTTCCGCGGGATGGCCCTCCCGTCCGACGCCCGGGTCGCGCTGATGCACGTGGCCGAGAGCGCGGCCAGCCGCTACCTCGGCGCCCAGACGCTCGACGAGGAGAGCCGTGAGGACCTGGCCGCGCTCGAGCAGCTGGCGGAGGGGCTCCGCCGGACGGGGCTTCAGGTCGAGGTGATGCTGGGGAACGGCGACGTGAAGTCCGAGCTCACACGCCTCATCCAGGCGTGGAAGGCGGACCTGGTCGTCACCGGCTCGCACGGGCATCGCTGGCTCGGCGACCTGTTCCTGGGAGCGACCACCTCGGGTCTCCGGCATCGCGTCCAGTGCCCGGTGCTCACGATTCGGGCGAGACCCCGGCAGCGCTGACGGGCTCTCCGGCCCTGGACGGTTTGCAACAAGACGGCCCCGCGGGGAAGATCCCACGGGGCCGTCGCTGCGTGACTGTCGAAGCGGCTATTCCATCCCGCCGCCCATGGGGGGCGCCTTCTCCTCTTCCGGAATGTCGGTGACGATCGCTTCCGTGGTCAGGAGCAGCGAGGCGATGCTCGCCGCGTGCTGCAGCGCCGAGCGGACCACCTTGGTGGGGTCCACGATGCCGGCCGCGACCATGTCCACGAACTCGCCGGTGGCCGCGTTGTAGCCGCGCGCCCCCTTGTCCGCCTTGATCTTCTCCACGATCACCGAGCCCTCGGCGCCCGCGTTGAACGCGATCTGCTTCGCCGGGATCTCGAGCGCCTGGGCGACGATGTCGATGCCGTGCTTCTCGTCTCCCTTCCCCTCGAGCTTCCGCACCGCGGCCTGCGCGCGCAGCAGCGCGACGCCGCCGCCGGGCACGATCCCCTCCTCGACGGCCGACTTCGTGGCCGCGAGGGCGTCCTCGACGCGCGCCTTCTTCTCCTTCAGCTCGAACTCCGTCGCGGCGCCGATGTGCAGCACGGCCACGCCGCCCGAGAGCTTGGCCAGGCGCTCCTGGAGCTTCTCCTTGTCGTAGTCGGAGCTGGAGTCCTCGATCTCCTTGCGGATCTGGTCGACGCGCCCCTTGATGTCGGCCTTCTTTCCCGCGCCCTCGATGATCGTCGTGTCGTCCTTGTCGATCACGATGCGCTTGGCCCTGCCGAGGTCGGCGAGGGTGGCGTTCTCCAGCTTGTAGCCCGCCTCTTCGGTGATGAGACGGCCGCCGGTCAGCACCGCGATGTCCTCGAGCATGGCGCGCCGGCGGTCGCCGAAGCCCGGCGCCTTCACCGCGGCCACGTTCAGGATGCCGCGCAGCTTGTTCACGACGAGGGTGGCGAGCGCCTCCCCTTCCATGTCCTCGGCGATGATCAGGAGCGGGCGGCCCGTCTGCGCCACCTTCTCGAGGATCGGGAGGATGTCCTTGATCGAGGCGATCTTCTTGTCGTGGATCAGGACCTGCGCGTCCTCCAGCGTCACTTCCATCCGCTCGGGATCGGTGACGAAGTAGGGCGAGAGGTACCCGCGGTCGAACTGCATCCCCTCCACGATGTCGCGCGAGGTGTCGAGGCTCTTCGCCTCCTCGACCGTGATGACCCCGTCCTTCCCCACCTTGTCCATCGCGTCGGCGATGAGGGAGCCGATCTCGGCGTCGTTGTTCGCGGAGATGGTCGCGACCTGCGCGATCTCCTCCTGCGTCTTGATCGCCTTGGACTGGCGCTTCAGGTCCTCGATGATCGCCTGCACGGCGCGGTCGATGCCGCGCTTCAGGAACATGGGATTCGCGCCCGCCGCGACGTGGCGGATCCCGTACTGGACCATGGCCTGCGTGAGCACGGTCGCGGTGGTCGTGCCGTCGCCCGAGACGTCCTGCGTCTTGGTCGCGACCTCCTTCACCATCTGCGCGCCCATGTTCTCGTAGGGGTTGTCCAGCTCGATCTCTTTGGCGATCGTCACGCCGTCGTTCGTCACCGTCGGCGAGCCGAATTTCTTGTCGAGGACGACGTTTCGCCCCTTGGGCCCCAGCGTGACCTTGACCGTGTTCGCGAGCTTGTCCACGCCGCGCTGGAGCGCGTCGCGGGCCGCCGCGTCGAAGAGAAGCTGCTTCGCCATGTGGTTCCGTTCCTCCTTGCCGCATGCCCCCCAAGGGCTGCGAGATTTGGCACTAAGGTACCGAGAGTGCTAACCGGGAGAGGGTAGCGGAAGGGGGAGGGCCTGCTCAAGAGGCTTGCACGTCCCACCGATGCGTTATAACATTGGTAGCAACAGGAGGACCCATGGTCAAACTGAAAATTCGCAAAGTCGGTAACTCTCTTGGACTTACCCTTCCCGCTGAAGTCGTGCAGGCGCTCCATGTTCGCGAAGGCGATCCGCTGTATCTGACCGAGGCTCCCGACGGATTCCGGCTCACCCCGTATGATCCCGAATTCGCCGAAGGGATGGCGATTGCCGAAGAGGTCATGGCCCGTTATCGGAATGCCCTGCGTGATCTGGCGAAGTGAGCCGGCAGCTCCGCTGGATTTCGAAATCGCTCGCTCTTGCCGTCCATGACCGCTTGATGTGGGAGCATGGCGGCGCGACCGGCACTCGGGATGATGGCGCCCTCGAAGCGGCGCTGTCGGCTCCGCGAAACCACGCGTCCTACGCCAACCGCGACGTATTCACTCTGGCCGCCGTGTACGCCCATGCCGTGACTCGAAATCACCCATTCGCCGACGGCAACAAGCGGGTGGCGTTCACGCTCGCCGCCGTCTTTCTCCAGTGGAACGGCTTTCGGCTGGAAGCTCCCGAGCAGGAGGCGGTCACGATGATGCAGGCCCTATCCGATCGCTCGATCGGATTCGAGGACTATGCGCTTTGGCTTCGTAACGCTTCGAAGAAGATCCAGCCAGGGAAAGGCTCCGGGCGATGACCGGGCGCTTCGTGGATCTCAGCCATGACATCGAGCATGGAATGATCACGTACAAGGGGCTCCCCGCGCCGATCATCTGCGATTTCCTGAGCCGGGAGGCGTCGCGCGCGATCTATGCGCCCGGGACCGAGTTCCACATTGGAAGAATCGATATGGTGGCGAACTCGGGGACCTATCTGGACAGTCCGTTCCATCGGTTCGCCGATGGGAAGGATCTGAGCGAGCTGCCGCTGGAGTCGCTGGCCGATCTGGATGCGGTCGTGGTGCGGTGCCTGCGCGGGGACCGCGACGGCGCCGGCTCGGACTCCGCACTCGTTCGCGGCGACCGCCGTCGGATCGATGCCGATTCCTTC
>DATJEJ010000058.1:0-4415 GCA_035496795.1 Candidatus Omnitrophota bacterium | reverse complement strand
TTGCCGCCGCCGTCACCGAACATCGAAATCACGATCGCGATCAGAAGGAGAGCTTCCATCTCACACCCCACGTTTGTTTGGGTTTGGATTGTGTCGCTCGCTGAGTGCGAGTGCCTCGACGCAGACTTGCTAAAGCAGCCGGCGTGCCATTTGCACGGTATCGGGAAACGTAGCGGTAAACTGGTATGCGGCAGCAAAATACGGACCATGCAAATTGCGGGCGCGATCGGTCGCGGGACCCTCCGAATGTCGCCCTCAATTGACATGTCCGTGGTCGTACGGATATGCGATTGGGAGGTAATGGATTAGGTATGTAGTCTATATTTTACGACATCTGTCTTGGCTGGTTGACCTTCGAAAGGGCGGGGACGGCCCTATCAGCTCGCCAAGGGCAGGTCCTTGGCGTCGTCCACCGCCTCGTCCGGGATCGCGATCGTGAACGTGCTCCCGCGCCCCAGCTCGCTTTCCACGCGGATCTCGCCGCCATGCGCCTCCACGATGCCGCGGGCGATGGAGAGGCCCAGCCCCAGGCCCGAGGAGTTGAACTCCGTCGTCCCCGAGGAGTGCAGGTTGACGTCCTTCAGCTCGACGATCTTCGCGAAGATGCGCTCGAAGTCCTCCCTCGAGATCCCGATGCCCGAGTCGGCGACGTAGATCTCGATGGCCGTTCCGTTACGGCGCGCGCCGATCTCGATCGAGCCGCCGTCGCGCGTGAAGCGTACGGCGTTCTGCGCGATGTTGGTGAGCGCCTGCTTCAAGTAGCCCGCGTCCACGCGGGGATGGATCAGCTCGGGCTCGATCGACAGGGAGACGGCCTGGCGCCGCTCCGCGGCCAGCGCGATCGTCCGCACCGCGACCTCCTCGACCACGAGGCCGAGGTCGGCGGAAGCCAGTCGGAGCGGAAGGCGCTTGCGGTCGATCAGCGACATGTTGGTGAGGTCGCGCGCCAGGCGGGTCAGCGATCCCGCGGCGTCGCGGATCGCCCGGAATCCCTCCCGCTGCAGCTCGGCGTCGTTGGCCGCGGCCCCCTCGCCCATGAGGTCGGCGAACGCGCGGATGGTGGTGACCGGGGTCAGGATCTCGTGCGAGGCGATCGCGATGAAGTCGGACTTCATGCGGTCGATCTCCTCCAGGCGCTCGATCTCGTGGCGCTGCGCCTCGCGCATCGCCTCGAAGTGCGCGGCCAGGGTTCCCATCTCGTCCCCCGACCGGACGTCGAGAGGAAGGTCGTAGTTCCCCGCGCGCATGGCATTCGCGGCCTCGACGATCCGCCGGACGGGCCGCGTCACGCCGGTCGAGACGAGAATGCCGACGAGGAGGGCGACCACGATGAGCGCGACGCCCGCGATGGTGAGCTCGCGGCCGACGCGACCCAGGACCGCGGTCTCCTGGTCCAGGGACCGGAGCAGGGCGAAGCCGACCCGCCCGCCGGCGGTCGGCCCCTCGAGGCGGCCGGCCAGGGCGAGGAAACGATGCGCGCCGTCGGCCATCTGGACCACGCCGGGGCTGGGCGGCAGCGCGGCCAGCCGCTCGGCCAGGGAGCTCCGGAGCGTCGTGCGGATCGAGGCGGCGCCGTTCACGACGAAGACCACGTCGCTGCGCGTGGTCGCCTTCAGGCGCTCCGCCAGCGCCGCGTCGATCGTGCGCCCCAGGGTCAGCGTTCCTGTGAGCGCGCCATCCACGACGATGGGGACCACGGCCACCCGATAGGCGCGCTCGCCTTCCACCAGGTACCCCCGCGCGGCGCGCCCCGCGAGCGCTTCGCGCACCAGCGGCCAGCGGGAGCGGTCGTCGCTGAAGGCGGGCCCCGCGCCGACGTCGTTCGCCCGGCCCGCCCTCGCGAGCAACATTCCGTGCTCGTCGGTGACGTCGAAGAGCGGCGCCTCGGCGTCGTGCTGGAAATCCCGCGCCACGCCGAGCAGCGTGGCATGGAAGTCGGCGTCCTTCCGATCCCCCCGCGGAAGCGTGAGGAGCGCGAAGAACTTGGGATCGCGCGCCACGACCACCCCGACCCGCTCGAGGTTCTCCCCTTCCCGCTCCATCTGGTTCTCGAAAGCGAGCGCGGCGCGCTGGAGGTCGGCGGCCACGTTCCGGTTCACCTCTCCGGCCAGGCGGTGGTTCACGAGGAGGAGAGCGGCCATCATGATCCCGAGGATCGGAAGCGAGGTCAGGACCGCGATCTTGAAGAGAAGCGAGACCCGCGGCCGCGGGGTCGCGCTCGGGACGGGCTCCTGGATCATGTCGGAAACGCTCCGCTCACTCGGGGCCGATCGCCAGGGCGGCGGTCCCGCTCGCGGGCACCTCGACCTCGCCGCTCCGCTCGCCGCGCCGCGGCAGCCAGACGACGACGGTGTGCCTTCCCTCGGGCACGTCCTCGATGCGGAACCTCCCCTGCGCGTCGACGTAGCCGAACCGGCGGCTCGGCGCGACGACGATGTCGGCGCGCATGTCGGAATGGATGTCGCAGAAGACCTGCACCAGCCCCGGCTTCTGGAAGGTCAGCCGCTTCGACTTGCCGCGCGGATACCGCCCCAGGTCGAACTTCTTGGGCGGCGAGTAGGAAAAGACGTTGTGGAAGACGTTGTCGCTGTTCCGGAAATCCACCGCCTGCCCCGCGACGACCGCGAGGATCCGCGGGATGAATCGCTGCCCCTTCTGATCCAGGAGCGCCGGGCCGGTGGAGACTCCGGCGGTGTCGGAGAGGTCGGCGAGATAGGCGACGCCGTAGGTCGTATCGGACGGGTCGGCCGCCCCCATCCGCGCCATGCTTCCGCTGATCTGCCCGATGTAGGCGCTCGCCCTGGTCCCACCCCGGAAGGAGAGGTCGGCGGGCGTCAGGGTCACCGCCCCATCGATCGTGGCCGCGCGCCCGGGAGGGGCCGACCCGAGGGCCAGGACGAGTGCCGCGGCGGCGGCGTAACGGGAGAGGATTGGCATGCGTCTCCTATCGGCCCCCAAACGGGCTACCCTAAGCCCGTTCTTGGGCTTCGAGCTTGGTGTAGACTTCTCGGCGTGACCCACGGCGAGGGCTCCCAGGTGACCCCCGAAGTCGAACCCATCCAGGCCCAAGAACCGCCCGATTCCGGCCCGCGAACCGGCGCCGCCTCCACCGTCCGGCGCGGCGACCGGCTCGAGCTCGAGGTGACCGGACTGGCCTTCGGCGGTGCCGCGCTCGCGAAGGTGGACGGGTTCGTGGTCTTCGTGGAGAACGCGCTGCCGGGGGACCGGGTGGCCGCCACCGTCTTCCGCCGCAAGCGCCAGTACGCCGAGGCGCGGGCCGAGGCCATCCTCCGCCCCTCACCCGCGCGCGTCGCGCCGCGCTGCGAGCACGTGCCTATCTGCGGGGGCTGCCGCTTCCAGGACCTGGACTACGAGGAACAGATCCGCCACAAGGAGCGCCAGGTGGCGGAGTGCCTGGCCCACCTGGGCGGCCTCACGACCGTCGTGCGTCCCGCGATCCCCGCGCCGGAGCGCTTCCACTACCGGAACAAGATGGAGTTCTCCTTCGGAAAGGACGCCTCGGGCGCGCTCACGCTGGGGCTCCACCGCCGCGGATTCTTCGACAGGAGCTTCGATCTGGGCCGCTGCCACATCGCCCGTCCCGTCGCGAGCGAGATCGTCGCGGAGACGCGCGCGTGGGCGCGGGCCGAGGGGCTGGAGCCCTACGACACGCACCGCCACACGGGCCTCCTCCGCTTCCTCGCCGTGCGCGAGGGGATCCGCACGGGTCAGGTCATGGTGAACCTGGTCGCGTCGGCGCCGCACCCCTCCTTCGCGGGCTTCGCCGATCGGATCACCGCCCGCTTCCCGTCGGTCGCCAGCGTCGTGCTGAACCTCACCCGCCGGAAGGCGCAGATCGCGGTGGGCGAGGAGGAGCGCGTGCTCGCCGGGCGGGACCGCATCGAGGAGCGCCTGGGGGATCTCGTCTTCGAGATCTCCTCCGCCTCCTTCTTCCAGACGAACACGGAGCAGGGGGAGCGCCTGCTGGAAACCGCGCTGGAAGGGCTGGAACTCCGGGGCGGCGAGCGGGTGCTCGACGTCTATTCGGGAACGGGCACCTTCACGCTGCCGATCGCGCGCCGGGCCGGGGAGGCGGTCGGCATCGAGTCCTCCGAGTCGGCGGTGCGGGACGCGCAGCGAAACGCCGACCGGAACCGGATCGAGAACGTCCGGTTCGTACGGGCGGAAGCCGCCGAGGCGCTCCGCGAGGAGCGCGCCCCTTCGGACGCGGTGCTCGTCGATCCTCCGCGCGCGGGGCTCCATCCCGCCGTGGCGCGGCGGCTGATCGAGATCGGCGCGCCACGCCTCGTCTATGTCTCGTGCAACCCGGCGACCCTGGGGCGCGACCTGGCCCTTCTCTGCGAATCGCGGTACCGGCTCTCCTGGGTCCGGCCGGTCGACATGTTTCCGCACAC
>DATJEJ010000057.1:0-4966 GCA_035496795.1 Candidatus Omnitrophota bacterium | reverse complement strand
TACCGTGATCGCCGCCGACGAGCATCCGCGGCCCGGGACGACGGCCGCCGATCTGGCCAAGCTGCCGCCGGTCTTCCGCGAGGGGGGCTCCGTCTCGGCGGGGAATGCCTCGGGGATCACCGACGGCGCCGCTTCGGTGCTGGTGGCTGCCGAGTCGGTCGTGCGGGAGCGAGGGCTCAAGCCGCAGGCGTGGCTCGGGGCGAGCGCTACCGTTGGCGTGGATCCCTCGATCATGGGGATCGGCCCGGTGCCGGCCGTGCGGCAGGTCCTGTCCACGACGGGACGGACCCTGGACCTGTACGACTTGGTCGAGCTGAACGAGGCGTTCGCCGCTCAGGTGCTCGCGTGCGACCGGGATCTGCATTTCGACCGCGCGCGGCTCAACGTGAACGGCGGCGCGATCGCGCTGGGGCATCCGATCGGCTGCACGGGGGCGCGGATCGTGACGACGCTGCTCCACGAGATGGAACGACGGAACGCGCGGCTCGGGCTGGCCACGCTGTGCGTGAGCGGCGGCCTGGGATTGGCGCTCGAACTGGACCGGAACGGAATCTGAGGAGGGAAGGGATGGCGTTCAAGACGATCGGCGTCGTGGGGTGCGGGCTCATGGGCTCGGGGATCGCCCAGGTGAGCGCGGGCGCCGGGCTGACGACGTGGGTGTGCGAGGTGGACCAGGGCGTGCTCGACAAGGGGCTGGGGCGGATCCGCAAGTTCCTGGAGGACGGCGTGACCAAGGGGAAGGTCACGGCCGAGGACCGGGACAAGATCCTGGGCAACATCAAGGGAACGACCAAGCTCGATCAGCTCGCTCCCTGCGAGCTGGTGATCGAGGCGGCCGTCGAGAATCTCGAGGTCAAGCGCCAGGTGTTCGCGGCGCTCGACGCCGCCGTCGCTCCGGACGCGGTGCTCTCGAGCAATACCTCCTCGCTCTCGATCACCGAGATCGCGGCGCGCACGCGCCGCCCCGACCGGGTGCTGGGGCTCCACTTCTTCAATCCGGTCCCGCTCATGAAGCTGGTCGAGATCATCCGCGCGCTCACCACTTCGGATGCCGCCTACGGGAGGGCGCAGGAATACGTGGCCCAGATCGGCAAGACGCCCGTCCTCTGCCAGGACACGCCGGGATTCGTGGTGAACCGCCTCCTGGTCCCCTACCTCCTGGACGCCGTGCGCGTCTACGAATCGGGGATCGCATCCAAAGAGGACATCGACAACGGGATGAAGCTCGGGTGCGGGTATCCGATGGGTCCGTTGACCCTACTCGACTTCGTGGGGTTGGATACGACCTATTACATCGCTAACATCATGTTCGAAGAGTTCCGCGAGCCCCGGTTCGCCGCGCCGCCCCTGCTCAAGCGGATGGTGCTGGCCGGGCACCTCGGCCGGAAATCGGGCCGCGGGTTCTACGACTACTCCAAGTAAGGGAAGGCGGCGGCATGGCTAGGGAAGAGATCGTCATCGTGAACGGGGCGCGGACCCCCATGGCCGAGTGGGTGGGCGGGCGCGCCGGCAGCGGGAAGCCGGGAGGCGCGCTCAAGGACGTTTCCGCCATCGACCTCGGCGCCGTCGCGGCCAAGGCCGCGCTCGAGCGCTCCAAGGTCCCGGCGGACGCGATCGACCACGTCGTGATCGGAAACGCGCTGCAGACCAGCGGCGATGCCCTCTACGGGGCGCGCCACGTGGCGCTCAAGGCCGGCATTCCGGTGCCGGTTCCCGCGCTCACCGTGAACCGGCTCTGCGGCTCGGGGATCCAGTCGGTCGTGACGGGCGCGCAGATGCTGCAGCTGGGCGAGGCCTCGTTCGTGCTCGCCGGCGGGATGGAGAACCTGAGCCAGGCGCCCTTCGCGGTCCGCGGCGCGCGGAGCGGGCTCCGCCTGGGGCAGGGCGCGCTCGAGGACACCCTGATGGTCGCGCTGAAGGACTCCTACTGCGGCCTCTTCATGGCGCAGACCTCGGACAACCTCGCCAAGCGCTTCGGCATCACGCGCGAGCAGCAGGACGAGTTCGCCTTCCGCTCGATCACGGAGGGGAAGCGCGCCATCACCTCCTGCCTCCTCTCCGAGGAGATCGTCCCCGTGACGCCGCCGGGCCGGGACGCGAAGCCCGTGGAGAAGGACGACCACTGCTTCGAGTCGGCGACGCTCGAGGGGCTGTCCAAGCTCCCGCCCGCCTTCGGCAAGGACTCGTTCGTCACGGCGGGCAATGCGAGCGGCATCGTGGACGGCGCCGCGGCGGTGGTGGTGACCACCGCGCGCTCGGCCGAGAAGCGGAATCTCGCCCCGATCGGCCGCGTGGTCTCGTGGGCCAGCGTCGGCGTGGATCCCGACACGATGGGGATCGGCCCGGTGCCGGCCGTACGCGCCGCGCTCAAGGTCGCCGGGCTCGATCAGGACGACGTGGATCTCTTCGAGATCAACGAGGCGTTCGCGGGCCAGTACCTGGCGGTCGAGAAGGAGCTGGGCAACCCGCGGGAGAAGACCAACGTGAACGGCGGCGCCATCGCGCTCGGACATCCGCTCGCGGCCAGCGGCACCCGGCTCATCCTGACGCTCCTGTACGAGCTGCGCCGCCGGAAGAAGCGTTGGGGCGTGGCGAGCGCGTGCATCGGCGGCGGCCAGGGGATCGCGATCGTGGTCGAGGCGCTTCCGTGAAGCCGAAGCCCGCGGCTTCGGCAACTCCTGTGCTTTCGAGCCATCGCGCCGCATCACCCGTCGAGGCAGCGCATCCCGACGAGCGGGATCTGATTTACGACTGGAACGTGGGAGAGGAGTCCCCGCCGCGTCCTCCCCGCCGCGTGCAGGTCGTGGACGAGACCCTCCGCGACGGCCTCCAGTCCCCGTCGGTCGCCGATCCTCCGATCGAGGACAAGCTCAAGGCGCTCCATTACCAGGCCGCGATGGGCGTCCATGGCAACGACATCGGCCTCCCGGGCGCGGGGCCGAGGGCCCACGAGGCCGCCCTCGCGCTCGCGCGCGAGATCGTGAGCGCGAAGCTCGCCATCGAGCCCTACTGCGCGGCGCGCACCCACAAGAACGACATCGATCCGATCATCGACATCACGCAGAAGACGGGGCTCCGGATCGAGGCGGCCACGTTCATCGGATCGAGCCCCATCCGCCAGTACGCGGAGGATTGGGACCTGGACCGGCTGCTCCGCACGACCGAGGAGGCGGTGACCTACTCGGTGAAGAACGGGGTCCCGGTCATGTACGTGACCGAGGACACGACGCGCGCCCGTCCGGAGATCCTCCGGAAGCTCTACACGACGGCGGTCCAGTGCGGGGCGCGGCGCGTCTGCGTCTCCGACACGGTGGGACACGCCACGCCCGAGGGCGCGGCGCGCGTGATCCGCTTCATTCGCGAGGTGGTGGACGCGACGGGGGAGACGGTCGGCGTCGACTGGCACGGCCACCGCGACCGCGACCTGGGCGTGGCGAACGCGCTGGCCGCGCTCCTCGCCGGCGCCGACCGCGTGCACGGCACGATCCTCGGCGTGGGGGAGCGGGTCGGGAACGCGCCGCTCGATCTGATCCTGGTCAATCTCAAGCTGCTGGGGTGGCTGGAGTGCGACCTCACCGTGCTGCCGGAGTACGCCGCGCTGGTGTCGCGCTCCTGCCGTGTGCCGATCCCGTACAACTATCCGGCCCTGGGGCGCGACGCGTTCCGCACCGGAACCGGCGTGCACGCCGCCGCCGTGATCAAGGCGCAGAAGAAGGGGGACGCGTGGCTCGCCGACCGCGTCTACTCCAGCGTCCCCGCGGGCATGCTCGGGCTGAAGCAGGAGATCAACGTGGGCCCGATGTGCGGCGAGTCGAACGTCGTCTACTGGCTGACGGAGCACGGGCACGCGCCCGAGCGGCCGCTGGTCGAGCATGTCTTCCGGCTGGCGAAGCAGCGCGACGCCGTGTTCGAAGACGCCGAGCTCGAGCGGATCGTGGCCGCCTTCAAGCAGTCCGGACTCGGAGCGACCGCCCATGGCTGAGCGCCAGCATCGCATCGCCGTTCTCGCCGGAGACGGCATCGGACCCGAAGTCACCCGCGAGGCGGTCGAGACGCTGAAGCTCGCGGGGGAGATGGGCGGATTCTCCTTCACGTGGACGCCGTACCCGTTCGGCGCCGAGCACTACCTGCGCACGAAGGAGAGCTTCCCGCCGAGCGCGCTCGAGGAGATGCGCGGGCAGGAAGCCATCTTGCTGGGCGCGATCGGCGACCCGCGGCTCCCGGCCGGGATGCTGGAGCGCGCGATCATCTCGGGGATCCGTTTCGGGCTGGATCTCTACGTGAACCTGCGTCCCATCCGGCTCTTCCACCCCGATCTCTGCCCTCTGAAGGGAAAGGGTCCCGAGCAGGTGGACCTGATCGTCGTGCGGGAGAACACCGAGGACGCCTACGCCGGCATCGGCGGCTTCCTCAAGAAGGGGACGCCCGACGAGGTCGCGGTGCAGGAGATGATGTTCACCCGGAAGGGCGTGGAGCGCGTGGTCCGCTACGCGTTCGATCTCTGCGCGCGCCGGAAGAAGACGAACACGCTCACGATGATCGACAAGGCGAACGCGATCGGCGCGATGGATCTCTGGACGCGCACGTTCGAGGAGGTCGGGCGCGACTATCCCGCGATCCGGCGCGAGCACGCCTACATCGACGCAGCGTGCATGTGGCTCGTGAAGAATCCGGAGAGCTTCGATACGGTGGTCACGTCGAATCTGTTCGGTGACATCTTCACCGACCTCGGCGCGGCGATCCAGGGCGGGATGGGAATGGCGGCCTCCGGAAACATCCACCCCGGCAAGACCTCCATGTTCGAGCCGATCCACGGCTCGGCGCCCAAGCACGCGGGGCGGAACGTCGCCTCGCCGATCGGCGCGATCCTCGCGGGTCAGATGCTGCTCGAGCACGTCGGCGAGATCGAGGCCGCAGCCCTCCTCTACGAATCGGTACGCGCCCTCTTCGCCGACGGCCGTCTGCG
>DATJEJ010000056.1:0-4008 GCA_035496795.1 Candidatus Omnitrophota bacterium | reverse complement strand
GATCCGCCGACGGGCGCTCAGCTCCAGGGCGGCTCCAGCCCCAGATCCACCAGCTTCCGCTCCAGCTCGTGCCGCTCGCGGCTCCGCTTCAGCCCCTCCGGCCCGCGAGCCAGGAGCCCCGCCTGCTCCGCCACGCGCTCGGCTTCCTTCCGGTCGCCGCGGCAGAGCGCGGCCAACACCTCGCGCTCGATTCGCGAGAGGACCAGCGAATGGAGCCGGTAGTCCTCGAACGCTTCCCACGCGATGGGGCACCAGCGCTTCACGATCTCGCGCCCGATCGTCTCGGAGTAGGCGCGGATCTCGGCCTGCGCGTGGCGGTCCATGCGGAGGGCCAGGAAGTGCAGCAGGTTGTGGAGGTCGACCTTCCAGTACGCCTCGGTATAGGTGGAGAGCGGCAGGTCCTTCCGCGCCTGTTCCCGCGCGACCCCCTCGGCCAGCCGGTGCTCGTAGACCTCGCGCGCCTTATCTTGAAGTAGGCGCTCCTCGGCCGAGAGCGCGGCGCCCTGCTCCGCATCGAGGAACTGGTCGCTCCCCTGACGGTTCTCCGAGGACTGCGTCCGCCACTCCCCCGGCGCCGTGGCCTGCGCCGAATCGATGGCCACGGAGTAGCGCGTCGAGTACTCGTTGACGTTGGCCGTTCGATGCCGGATCCACTGCCGCCAGCAATCCATCGGGACCCGCACGTGCAGCTTGATCTCGCACATCTCGAACGGCGTCGTGTGCTGGTGGCGCATCAGGTAGCGGATCAGGCCGCGATCCTCGTGCACCTTCTTGGTCCCCTCCCCATAGGAGACCCGCGCCGCCTGGACGATCGACTCGTCGGAGCCCATGTAGTCCACGACGCGCACGAAGCCGTCGTCGAGCACGCGGAAGCGGGTGCCGAGGACGCGGTCGAGCTCGGGGGCGATGCCGCGGGCGAGCGCCTGGGATCGCGAGGGACTGTCGGCAAGGGCCATGGACCCATTCTCCACCCGGCCGAAGTCGCTGTCCACAGCGGCGGAAGGGCTGGCCTACGGTCGCGCGCTCCTGTATCGTGAATCGGGCTCGGAGAGGTCCTGGGGGTCATCTTTGCGTCGCAGCGCCGCGCCTCATTCCCGATTCCGCTCATCGTTTGCCGCGCTCCTCAGTGTCCTCCTCGGCGCCGCGCCGCTTCCGTACGCCCGCTCCGCGCCGCCACCCACGCCCCCCGCCTCGGCCGCGCCCGCAGCCTCGGCCGCGCCGTCCGCGCCGCCGAAAGGTCCGCGCTACGTCGAGGGCGAGGTGCTTCTCGTCTTCCAGCCGGACGCCCGTCCCGACCGGGTCCGCGCCATCCTCAAGGACCTCGGCGCCACGAAGATTCACACCTCGCGCCGGAGCCACGTCGAGCGCCACCGGATCAAGAAACGGGTCGAGGACGCCGTCGCGCAGTACCGGAACGACCCGGCGGTCCGGATCATCGAGCCCAACTATCTCCTCCACGCCGACGCCGTCCCGAACGACCCCTCCTTCGCGATCCAGTGGGCCCTCCAGAACACGGGACAGCAGGGGGGCACGCCGGGCGCGGACATCCACGCCGTCGCCGCGTGGGACCAGACCACGGGATCGAACCAGGTCGTGGTGGCGATCGTGGACACGGGGATGGACCTGACGCATCCCGACCTCGACACCAACCTCTATACCAATCCCGCCGAGATCCCGGGCAACGGGCTGGACGACGATGGAAACGGGCTGGTGGACGACGTGCACGGTTTCGACTTCGCCAACTTCGATGCCGATCCCAGCGACGACAACGGCCACGGGACGCACGTCGCGGGAACGATCGGCGCGCACGGCGACAACGGTATCGGCGTGGCGGGCGTCGTCTGGCACGTGCGGCTCCTGCCGCTCAAGTTCCTCGACGCCGGCGGGACCGGCACGACCGCCGACGCGGTGGACTGCGTGGACTACGCGGTTCTCGCGGGCGCCTCGGTGATCAACGCCTCCTGGGGCAGTCCCGAACGCGCCCAGTCGCTGGAGCTGGCCATCCAGGGGGCGAACGAGGAAGGGGTGCTCTTCGTGGCGGCTGCGGGGAACACCGGCTCGAACAACGACACGTTCGGGAGCTATCCCGCGAGCTTTCCCGAGCCGAACGTGATCGCGGTGGGCGCTTCGTCCCGCACGGACGATCGCGCCTCCTTCTCGAACTTTGGCGTCAACGGCGTGGACCTCTTCGCCCCCGGCGTCCAGATCCTGAGCACGCTCCCGCGTGGGCTGTACGGCCTGAACAGCGGAACGTCGATGGCGGCGCCGCACGTGACCGGCGCGCTCGCGCTCCTCAAGTCGCGCTTTCCCGGGATGGGGGCGGCGACCATGAAGGAGGTGCTGCTCTCGGCCACCGACCGGATCCCGGCGCTCTCTGGACTCTGCGTGAGCGGAGGGCGGCTGAACGCGGCCCGCATGCTGGAGGGCGTGGACTCGACGTCCCCCGGCCCGATCGCCGATCTGGCCTCCAGCTTCGTTTCGTCGGACCGCGTGACCCTGGCCTGGACCGCGACCGGTGACGACGGCGGGAGCGGCACCGCCACCGAGTATGAGATCCGCTACTCCCCGACCCCCATCGACGCTTCCACGTTCGCTTCGGCGACGCGGGTCGCCGGAACGCCGGCGCCGCGGGCCGCCGGGAGCCGCGAGGAGACTTCGATCGGCGGCCTGGCGCCGCTGACCGACTACTACGTGGCGATGGTCGCGCGCGACGAGTTCGGGAATTCCTCGCCGCTCTCCAACGTGATCACGATCCGGACGACGGCGCCGCCGGCGGCCGCCGTGGATCCGCCATCCCTGGACGCATCACTGCTGACCGGGCAGCGCCAGGCGTTCACCGTGGACGTGCGCAACGACGGCGCGGGCGCGCTCGACTTCACCGCGCAGGCCCTGGGCGCCGGGGGAATACCCGCCCCGCGCTGGCTCTCCGTGCTGCCCGGGGGCGGGAGCGCGGTCGGCGGGGGACGGGTTCCGATCGCCGTGACGATGAATGCCGACGGGCTGCCGGGGGGCGACTACGCGGGGCTGGTGCGGCTCTCCACGAACGATCCCGCGCGCCGGACCCTGGACGTTCCGGTCGGGATGCACGTGACCTCCGCCCCGGATCTCGACGTGGATCCCACGATGATCGCCTTCGGTCCGATCCCCGTCGGCACCTCGGACACCGAGGAGCTCTTCCTCACCAACTCCGGCTTCGCCGCCCTGCGCGTGGATTCGATCCGGGTCGAGGGCTCCGATTTCTCGGCGGATCCCGGCGGATTCGACCTTCCGCCGGGGCAGTCGTGGGACCTCTTCGTCACCGCCACCCCGACCCACACCGGCACGGTCACCGGCGCCGTGGTCATCGCGAGCAACGACCCCGACCAGCCGGTGACGCGCGTCCCGCTCGCCGCGGGGGGGATCATTCCTCCGGTCGCGTCGTTCACGCCGGTGCGCCAGGATGCCGCGCTGCACACCGGACAGACCACGACGCGCACCTTCACGATCTCGAATTCGGGCGGGAGCGCGCTTTCCTGGTCGCTCCGGCCCCGGTCGGCCGCGTCCTTGGCTTTCGATTCGACCGGCGCGCTCACGGCGGCCCGCGCCCCCGCGCCCGATCCCGCGCCGCCTCCCGGCCCGGCGTCGCTCGTCGCGGCGGGGACGTCGGGGGTCGTCGCGGAGATCTCCGACGTGCGCGTCGTTTTCGACGCCCGCCATGGCGCCTCCTCCAACGCGTGGTCGGACATGGTCAGCTCGCTCACCGCGCGCGGAGCGGTCTTCACGCTGAACACCAGGCGGCTCACGGCGAGCGTGCTCGCGGGGGTGGACGTCTACTGGATCTCGGATGACGCGGGGGCGTTCGGCGCCGACGAGCGCGCCGCGCTCGCGGCCTGGGTGCGCTCGGGCGGCTCGCTCCTGCTGGAGGGCGCGGCGGCGGCGGCCCTGCCCGAGTTCGACGCGCTGCTCGACTCGACGGGTGTCCCGCTGCGCTACGAGGCCGGCGCGGGGATCACCGGTCCCACCACGAGG
>DATJEJ010000055.1:0-3266 GCA_035496795.1 Candidatus Omnitrophota bacterium | reverse complement strand
TGGTCGAGGAGAAGAAGGACGTCCTGATCCTCTTCGATTCGCTCACCCGGATGACGCGCGCCTACAACCACATGACGCCGCAGCGCGGCCGCACCATGACGGGCGGCATCGACGCCGCCGCGTTCCAGGGACCGCGCGGCTTCTTCGGCGCGGCCCGCGCGGTGGAGCAGGGCGGCTCGCTCACGATCATCGGCTCGGTGCTCGTCGAGACCGGCTCGCGCATGGACGACGTCATCTTCGAGGAGTTCAAGGGCACCGGCAACATGGAGCTGGTCCTGACCCGCGAGCTCGCCGACCGCCGCATCTTCCCGTCGTTCGACCTCGTCCGTTCGGGGACGCGCCGCGAGGAGCTGCTGCTCGGGGAAGGCGAGCTCAAGCAGATCTGGCGCCTCCGCCGCGAGGTCGCCAACCACAAGCCCCTCGACGCGATGGAAGCGCTCCTCAAGCAGCTCGAGAAGCACAAGACCAACGAGGAGTTCCTGAAGTCGCTCGGGTAGGGTGCCGGCGATGCCCTTTCAGAAACGAGTCCTCCGCGGGCGCAGCTACCAGGTCTTCGTTCCTCCCTCGTACGTCACGAGCCGTCCCTGGCCGCTCATCGTGTACCTGCACGGCGTCGGCGAGAACGGGACCGACGGCGAGAAGCACCTCCAGGTCGGCCTGCCTCCGTACGTGCTGGCCCACGAGGCGACGTTTCCCGCCTTCGTGATCGCGCCCCAGTGCAAGGGCCCCTGGAAGTACGAAGGGGAGGACGAGCAGCTGATCCTGGACTCGATCCCGGCCGCGCAGCGCGAGTGGCGGATCGACCCCAAGCGTATCTACCTGACCGGGCTCTCGCAGGGCGGCTGCTCCACGTTCGACCTGGGCGGGCGCTATCCCGACCGCTGGGCCGGGCTGCTGGTCGTCTGCGGGGCCGGGCGTCCCTCCGACGCCGGCCGGATCACGGCGCCGCTCTGGATCTTCCACGGCGAGCGCGACGAGGTGGTCCCGCCGTCGGGCCCCCACCAGTGGGACAAGGCGAACGTCGGCGGGCGCGACATGGCGAAGCTGATCGGCCGGGCGAAGTACACGGAGCTTCCCGACGCCGACCATTTCATCTGGGACAAGGTCTACTCGGATCCCGCGGTGTGGGAGTGGCTCCTCGCCCAGAAACGGTGATCGCGATCGTCGGGGGCGGCATCGTCGGGCTCGCCACCGCCTACGCGCTCCGCGACCTGCACCCCGTTGTCTTCGAGAAGGAACGCGAGGTCGGCCGCCACCAGACCGGACACAACAGCGGCGTCATTCATTCCGGCATCTATTACAAGCCCGGCTCCTACAAGGCGCGGCTCTGCGTCGAGGGGGCGCGGCGGATGCGGGAGTTCTGCCGCGAGCACGCGCTCCCGCACGAGATCTGCGGCAAAGTCATCGTGGCCACCGACGAAGGGGAGCTTCCGCGTCTCGAGGAGCTTCACCGGCGGGCGACGGCGAACGGCGTGGCCGCGGAGCGGATCGGGCCGGAGCGCCTGCGGGAGATCGAGCCGCACGCGCGGGGGATCGCGGCGCTGCACGTTCCGGGCACCGGGATCGTGGACTACGTCGCGGTGGCGCGGAAGCTGGCGGAGTTCGTCGAGGTCCGGCGGGGCGTGCGGGTCGACTCGGCGCGTTCGCTCGGGGCGCGGCTCGTGATCAACTGTGCGGGACTGCACAGCGACCGGCTGGCGCGCTCGCGGACGAAGATCGTGCCGTTCCGCGGGGAGTACTACGAGCTGAAGCGGACCTCGCTGGTGCGGGGCCTGATCTATCCGGTGCCGGATCCCGCATTTCCATTCCTCGGGGTTCATTTCACTCGGATGGTGGGGGGCGGCGTGGAGGCGGGCCCGAACGCGGTGCTGGCCTTCAAGCGGGAAGGGTACCGCTGGGGGGATTTCAGCCTCCGGGACACGCTGGAGACGCTGGCGTACCGGGGCTTCCGGCGCCTGGCGCGGCGGCACTGGCGGATGGGGCTGATGGAAGTGTGGCGCTCGTGGAGCAAGCCCGCGTTCGTCCGCGCGCTACAGCGTCTCGTGCCGGAAGTTCAGGAAGAGGATCTCGAGCCGGCCGGGGCCGGGGTCCGCGCCCAGGCTCTCGACCCCGAGGGCACGCTCGTCGACGATTTCCGGATCGAAGATCGCCCGGGCGAGATCCACGTCCTGAACGCCCCCAGTCCAGCGGCCACGGCGTCGCTGGCCATCGGCGACCTCCTGGCCTCCCGGGTGCGCGCCGCTCTTCATACTCCCCTATAGCACTCCCGGGGTCCGGGGTGACTCAAATTTGAACTACCCGTTATAATAATTCTGCAATCACCCTCATTTTCGCGTGATGCTCGCGTCAAAGGTACGTTTTCCCCTGTAGACGAGGAGCTCAATGGAGATCGACGAGGGCCTCGTACGCCGCGCTCGGGACGGGAACCGGGAGGCGTTCGAGGAACTGGTGCGCCGGACAACCCGGATGGTCTACGCCAAACTCTATCTGGAAACCGGCGATCCTCATCTGGCTGAAGACCTCGTCCAGGAGACGTTCTTGCGTGCGTTCCGTGCCGTCGGACACCTGAGCGACCCCCGCGGCTTCCGCGGCTGGCTGATGACGATCGGGCAGTCGGTCCTGATCGACTCCTACCGCCGCGCCGGCGCCCAGCGGCGTTCGCCGCCCCCGCGGGCCAGCCAGGAGGCCCTCGAGAACGCCCCGGCCCCCGCGGCCGGCGAGCCCGGCCTGGCCGACACCCGCGAGAAGGTCCGCTCGATCCTCCAGTCCCTCCCCGAGGAATACCGGCTCCCCCTGACCCTTCGATACATCGACGGCGCCGATTACGAGACGATCCAGATGCAGCTCGGGCTCAGCCCGGGTTCGCTCCGCGGCATCCTCTATAGAGGACTCCAGCTGCTCCGCCGCGCCGTCAAACAGGAGGTTTCCCATGAGTCACGCTGAGCACGAGTGGGCCAAGGAACAGATCGCCGCCCACCTGGCCGGCGGCCTCTCCGCCGACGAGCGCGCGCGCCTGGAAGCCCACACGGCCTCCTGCGCCGAGTGCATTGCCGAGATCGACGCCGCCCGCCGCTTCGATCGACAGATGGACGAACTCTTCGCCCCCGTCCGCGCCAAGGCCGGGCTCGAGGAGCGCGTCATCCGGGTGCTTCGATGTGCTCCCTCGCGGCAACCGCGGTCCATGGCGTCTCGGGTGATCCTGAGCGCCGCCGCGGTGGTCCTGATGGGCATCCTCGGATTCGTCCTCATCCAGGTGGACCAGGGCG
>DATJEJ010000054.1:0-14646 GCA_035496795.1 Candidatus Omnitrophota bacterium | reverse complement strand
CGATCACGGCTATCGCACCGTGGTCAGCTTCCTCACCAACAGCGCCGAGAGCTCGTGGGTCGTGAATTCCGGCATGCGGTGGATCCACATTCCGATGCGCTCCGGCCTCTTCAGCGCCCAGCCTCCGACCCAGGACCAGGTCCGGCAGTTCCTCTCCGTCGTCACCGACTCGACCCAGTACCCGGTGTTCATCCACTGCCACGCCGGCAAGGATCGGACGGGCGCGATGTCCGCGATCTATCGGATGGAAGCGTGCGGATGGACCAAGGACGAGGCGCTGGCGGAGATGGACTCGTTCGGATTCAGCGGACGGTACCGGCGGCTGCGCGGCTATGTCGAAGCCTACGCCGGCCCGACCTCGGCGACGTCGACGGCCCAGGCGGCGCCGGCCGGGACCGCATCCTCATCGGCGGACGTGACCGCCGGAATGATGGCGCCCGTTTCGAAGACCCCCGAGCAGGGCTCAGCGCCGGCTTCGGGCGCCCAGGCGCCGGCCGGCTCCTCCCACTAGTTTCCCCGGTCTCGCATCACCGCGCGGATATCCTTCGCCCACGCCTCCGCGCTGTCGGGCGGCTCGAAGGACCAGACCTCCGACGACCCCCCGCTTCCCGAACGGATTCGAATCCGCTCCCTCTCCCTGCGAACCTGCAGGAAGCGCCGGCTTCGGGGGTTGATCTCCAGGAAGACCTGCTCGTTGCGGTGGATCAGGACCGATGTGCGCGTGACGATGATCGAGGCGACGCCCTCGCGCCAGCCGGCGTCGTAGCGGCCGACGTCGTGGCTCCTCCGGAACTTGAGATTGTCGGCCCGGTGCACGACTCCCTCCGATTGGATGCGGCGCGCCAGCTCGGGCGTGAGCCGGCCCGTCTCCCGCGCGCAACCCGCCGCGAGCACGACGGCGAGGGCCGCGACCACCGCGCGCCAGGACATCACGGCAACGGGTAGGCCGGGCTCACGGGACGATCGCGCTCATCACGGGCACCATCCAGACCGCGTAGCCCTTGGGATCCCGGATGTTCGCGATCATCTGATCGAAATAGGCGCGCGCCTGCTCGCGCGTCATGTCGCTGTAGCGGGCGGTCACGTCCACGTAGCCGTCCCGCCAGGCCTCGATGATCTGCGCGAAGGTCTCGCGCGGGACGCGCAGCGTGTCGACGATCACGTACTCCATCGTGATGTCGCGCAGCCCGAGCTCCACGAGGTGGCGATAGGCGTGGCGTCCGACGAAGAGATCGGTCTGGGTCGCGGCGCCGAACCGGGCCGGACCCTCGTGCCAGAAGTCGCGCGGGTCGATCTCGTCGCGCTCGAAATGGAGCATCCCGTAGTCCTCGACGATCAGGTGCAGGCGGCCGCCGCGCCGCGTCACGCGCGCCAGCTCGGCGAGCACGCGCTCGGCGTGCGGCACGGAGTGGAGCACGTGCCGGTTCACGGTGAGGTCGAAGGAGCGGTCGGGCTCGCGCAGCTCGAAAGCGCTCTGGTTCTCGAAGCGGAGCCGCGGCGCCAGTGCGGCGTAGCGCGCGCGGGCCCGGTTCAGGCTGACGTCCAGGATGTCCACGCCGAGCACCTCGGCGCGCGGGAACAGCTCCGCCAGGCGCGACGATCCCTCGCCGGTGCCGCATCCGACATCGACGATACGGACGTCGTCGCGCAAGCCGTAACGGCGGATCAGCTCCGATTCCTGCGGCCAGATGGCGCGCGCCTGCGCGTCCAGCGTGCGCACCATCGATTCGTCGGCCATCTGCTCGGCATGCGGGTTGAGGTCGGTCATGGGCGAGAGGATACAATCACCCGCGCTGGGGAGCCAACGTCGGAAGACGAGAGGAATAGAACCATGATCGTCCATCTGGTCGACGGAACGTACGAGCTGTTCCGCCACTTCTATGGACTGCGCCGGTTCCACAAGCAGGACCCGCCCTACGGCGCGGTCGTGGGGGTGCTCGGAACCGTGATGCAGATGATCGAGACCGGCGCGACGCATCTCGGCGTCGCGACCGATCACGTGATCGAATCGTTCCGGAACGATCTCTATGACGGCTACAAGACGGGCGAGGGGATCGAGCCCGCGCTCTGGGCGCAGTTTCACCCCCTGGAGGAAGCGCTCGTCACCATGGGGATCGCGACCTGGCCGATGGTGGAGCTGGAAGCGGACGACGGCATCGCGTCGGCCGCGCGGATCGCCTCGGAAGACCCGCGCGTCGAGAAGATCTCGATCTGGTCGCCCGACAAGGACCTGGCCCAGTGCGTGCGGGGCGACCGGATCGTGCTGGTGGATCGGCGGGGGAAGAAGATCCTGAACGAGGCCGCCGTGAAGGAGAAGTTCGGCGTGCCCCCCTCGCTGATTCCCGATTACCTCGCGCTCGTCGGCGACGCCGCCGACGGATATCCGGGACTCCCCGGCATCGGCGCGGTCGGAGCGGCCCGCCTTCTCGCCCGATACGGCGGCATCGAGTCGATCCCGGACGACGCGCTCCGGGGGGCGCGCGCCCAGGCGCTCCTCTTCAAGGAGCTGGCGACGCTGCGCACCGACGCCCCTCTCTTCCGGGACGTCGAAGCGCTGCGCTGGCGGGGGCCGGCGGCCGGGTTCGAGAAGCTCGCGACCACGATGGATGCCGCGCGGCTGGCGGAGCGGTGCCGGAAGGCGGCGCCCTAGCCGGGCGGGCGGGGAGCTCGATCGAAGAAGACGACCTCGCCGCTCGAGAGGTCGTACTCCGCGCCCACGACGACCAGCCGCTCCGAGACGACGAGATCCTCGAGAATGCGGCTGCCGTGCCGCAGATGGTCCACGGAGGCCCGCACGTTGGCGCGAACCGCCTCGCGCACGACCGCCTCGCGCGCGGCCGCGCCCTGCCCGCCGGCGCGGACCAGCCCCTCGATGTGCGGCGCGATCCGGTCGGTGATGTCGCGGATGTTGCGCGATTCGGATCCCGATCCCGTCTCGATCGCGTGCACCGTCGCGGTCACGGCGCCGCAGCCCGTGTGCCCCATCACGACCACGAGGCGCGATCCGAACTGGGACGCCGCGAACTCGATCGACCCCACCACCGAGGGTGCGACCACGTTCCCCGCGACCCGCACCACGAACAGGTCTCCGAAACCCTGGTCGAAGAGAATCTCGACCGGCGTCCGCGAATCGGAGCAGCCGAGCACGATCGCGAAGGGACGCTGGCTTTCGGTCGCGTGCTTCGGGTCCCACGAGCGGGCCGCGCTGGCGCTCGAGGCGCGGAAGCGGACGTTCCCCTCGATGAGACGCCGAAGCGACTCCTCCGGCGTGGGCACGCCGGCATCCCAAGTGTGCGGCATGCGCGCACTCTAGCCGATCGCGCGCCGCGGCGTATACTTGGCGCCATGCTCGCCATCGCCACGACGCTCCGCGACCGCTATCGCGGCGCCCTCCTCGGGCTCGCGGTCGGCAACACCCTGGGGCTGCCGGTCGAAGCCTGGCCGCGCGAGCAGATCCTCCAGGTGTATCCGAACGGCGTGCGCGAGATGGACCCCCTGGAGCTGAAGCTCCCCTGGGACGACGATCTCGCCCAGGCGGTGATCATCGCCGAGGCCATCCTGACCCACGACACCCTGGGACACGACGACCTCGCGGCGCGCCTGCTCGACTGGGACGAGTCGAACGGCCGGGGGATGGGCGGCCAGACCCGGGCCGTGCTGAACGCGCTCCGCCATGGCCTGCTCCCGTCCGAGGCCGCGCGCCTGATCTGGGAACGCGCGGGGAATTCGCCCGCCGGCAACGGAGCGGTGATGCGCTGCGCCCCGATCGCGATGCGGTGGCGGCTCGATCCCGCGAGGCTCCGCGTCGAGACCGAGAACAGCTCCCGGATCACCCACCACGACCCGCGGTGCGGATGGTCGGCGCTCGCGATCAACCTGGCGATCGCCGATGCCCTGAACGGCCGGACGGCCACGATCGAGTCGATCGCGGCGGCGCTGGAGGCGGCGGAGGCGAGTCTCGTTCTGGTGCAGTCCGCCCGGGCCGCTTCGGGCCGCGATCTCGACGAGCTGAAGCTCGACGGCGAAGGGATGGGCTACACGCTGAAAGCGATGCAGGTCGGTCTGTGGTGCCTGGAGCGCGGGCAGGACTTCGAGGAATCGCTGGTCGCGGTGATCCAGGCCGGCGGCGACACCGACACGAACGGCGCCGTCGCCGGCGCCGTTCTGGGCGCGCTCCACGGCGTGGGCGCGATTCCTCCCCGGTGGATCGCGGGGGTCGCTCGCGCCGAGCGGCTGGCCTCGATGGCCGATCAGCTTCTGGAACGGGCCGAGGGCGCTACATCCCCTTGACCGTCTTCCGTCCCTCCGCCTCCCACGCCGACAATCCTCCCGCCATGCTCGCGACCTGGGGATAGCCCGCCCGAAGCAGGATGTCGCGCCCGTGCTTGCTCCGATTCCCGGAGTGGCAGACCACGACGACGTTCCGGTCGCGGGGCACCTCCGCCAGGCGCGCTTCGAGATCGTCGAGCGGAATCAGCTTGGATCCCTGGATGTGCCCCTCGGCCCACTCCTCGGGCTGGCGCACGTCGACCAGAAAGGCTCCCTGAGTCTGCAGCTCGGCCGCTTTCGCGACGGTGACCACCGTCCCCGGCGCGGCCGGCGGCGTGGCGGGCGCCTGCGCGACCGGCGGCTGGCCCGCCGGGTTCGCGGTCCGGCGCGGCATCCACACCATGGCGATCGCAACCAGGACGATCGCGATCGCGATCCACCACCACCCTGAATGGCTCCGGCCCTGGGCCGGCGACACCGGTTTCTCGTTCATGCTCGGCACCCCTTCGTTCTGGGGACGGCTCCCGTCCCCGCCCTACCGTGGCGCTTGCGGTGGGGCATCCCCCCATGTATAGAATGGGGGTCTATGTCCCACCGCCCGAAGTTTCCCGCTCTGGTCCTCGCCGCCTCCGCGCTCGTTCTGATCCTTTCCGCACCCGGACTCGTCCCCGCCGCACGGGCGCAGGGCTCGGACTGGTCGATCACGTTCGGGAGCGGCTTCGCCAAGCCCGAGGGCGGCGCGTTCGGTGCGGTCTGGAAACGCGGGACGCCCATCGTCCTCGCCATGGCCGGTCAGATGTCGGCGCACTTCGAATTGGGCGGCGAGTTCGGCTTCGTCAAGTTCAAGCCCGACCGCGACAGCACCCTGAACCCCGGAGTCCGAGGCGGGGACACCGACTGGGAGATGTGGCGCATCCGCCTTCGCGCCCGCCGCTTCCTCGTGTCTCCCGACGCGAAACTCGCTCCCTTCGTCATGGCGGGGCTCGGCATCTACCCGATCTCCGCGCAGTCCTCGGACTCGACCGGAACGCTGAAGGTCACCCAGACCGGCAACGGCGTGAGCATCGGCGGCGGCGCGGACTTCCGGGCCGGCGACGCCGTGGGCTTCGGTCTCGAAGGCCAGTACCACTACATCCGCACCAACCGCGACGTTCTCGGATACAAGGCCTCTCCGGTGCTCGAGGTCCTCTTCGTCATCCGCTGGATCCCCGGCGGAGGGGCTTCCGGACCCTAGCCGCAGCTCCCACGTAGGGTCGCGCCAGCCTCGAATACGTCTCGAAGCTCATCCGCGCGATCTCATGATGGTTTCCTGCCTGGAACCAGATGTCGTGTTCCCTGAGACATGGATCCACGAACAGGGGAAGTCCGTAAAGGTTGCCGAAGGGCGGCATCGCGCCCAGCTCGCAGTCGGGGAACAGGCGGCGCAGATCCTCCTCCCCGGCGATCTCCAGTTGATCCCTCCCCGTGATGCGGCGCAGCGCCTCGATCTCGATGTGTTCACTGGCCGGCAGGACGGCCATGAGGAAGTCCCGCATTTCGTCGCGCAGCACGACCACCTTGGCGACGCTCCGCCCCGAGAGATGGCTGGCCTGCGCAACCTCCTGAGAGGTGAACGTCTCCCTGTGCGGGACGACTTCGCAGGCGGCTCCGCGCTGTCGCAAGAGTTCCGAGAGCCTTTCATTGACGGCCATGGAAGCCCTCCTTTCGTAGCACCGGTTCTCTACCGGAGCGCGTGAAACGTGCCAGGGATCGGGGTCGCCGCGAGGTTGTTCTAAGGCCGGATCGAGGCGGGGCTTGGAGGAGCGTCGTCTCGGATGTGGGCGCCCGGGAGCCGTCCAGCTCCTGACACAATGGCAGGCTCGGGGGAGCTCCTGGCAGCTACTGCGCGATGAGCCGCTCGAGAACCGGGTACACCATCCCAATGCGCTGGTAGGGCTGCTCCGGATCGATCATGTCGTGCCGGATGCCCATTCCGGCAGGAAACTGGTAGCTCTCGACCCGGGCGCCATGCGCGCGCCAGAGCGCGCCCAGCCGTTCGCACAGCTCGTTGTTCACGGCATCGTCCGCCGCCGTGGTCACGATCACCAGCCGCCGCGCCCGCGGTTTCGCGCGGCCGGCATCGCGCAGCACCACGCCGCCCAGCCGGTACACCTGCGCGATCGCGTGGCTCGCGAAGCGCGGATAGCATTGCCGCGGCCCGGGGTTCTTCTCCCGCAGCTTGGAGTCCCACCACACATAGAAGTTGGGAAGGCGAAGCAGCACGCCCGTGAGCGGCCCCACGATGGGCGCGGGCATCCCCTTGGGGCCGAGCGCCGGCGCGATCAGGATGGCGCCGTCCACGTCGGGCCGATGCTGCGCGAGCCATCCGGCCAGGACCGCGCTCGAGGACAGGCCGACGACGGTGATGGGACGGCCCAAGCCGGCGGCGAGGTTCACCGAACGCTCCCCCGCGCGCACGAGATCTTCCGCGCTGAGTCGGCCCAGTTCGGTGGTCATCACGTCGGCCATGCCGTGCCGCGGCAGGAGCGGAATCACCACGGTAAATCCCCGCCGGGCAAGCTCGCGCCCCACCCGGTCGAACTGTTTCGGACAGTTGGTGAATCCATGCAGGAGGACGACGACGGGGGCGCCGGAGCCGCCTGCTATCGCAGTCGAGTCCGCCATGATGACCCGGGTGCGGCATTCGGGGTTGATCGTCCGCACGTCGCAGTCGCAGATCGAATCGGCGAGGAGGCCGGGATCGGCGCGAACCGCGGCGGAGGGCGACGGTTCGGCGAGGGGGGCGACACGGACGAGAAGGATCCAGGCCGCGGCTCCGACCGCGGCGAGAGCTCCGGCGCGCAGGACCCAGGATTTCATCGAAGTCAGGTTACGCGAAATGGAAGACCTCGGGTACTCTGCACGGTCCATGGAACCGATCCAGGTCGCCGGTGCGTTCTGGAGCGTCTTCGCGCTCTACTGGCTGGTCTCGTCGTTCGGACGAAATCCGGCCCGGCGCCGGGAGAGCCCGCTCGCCCGACTGGCGCACCTGCTCTACATGGGCGCGGCGTTCATCCTGCTCTATTCGCGCGACCATCGCTTTGGATTCCTCGACCGACGCTTCGTCCCGATGGCCCGGTGGATCGAGTGGGCGGGGGCGCTTCTGACCGCGGCGGGCGTGGCGCTTGCGATCTGGGCGCGGCGCCACATCGGCAAGCACTGGAGCGCCGAGGTGACCATTCGCCACGACCACGAGCTGATCCGAACCGGCCCCTACGCGCGCATCCGCCATCCGATCTACACCGGCATCCTCCTCGCCCTCTTCGGAACGGCGTTGATCCTGGGCGAGTGGCGGGGGCTGGTCGCCGTGGGGCTGGCCGTGATGGGATTCTGGTGGAAGGCGCGGCGCGAGGAATCGCTGCTCCGCCAGGAGTTTGGGGAGCGCTTCGACGAGCACAAGCGCCGCACCGGATTCTTCCTCCCGCGCATGGGCTGAGAACTTCCCCTTGTATGCTTTCGCGCGCGGGTGCTAACTCTGCGGCAACCCCCACCAGGCGCGCCGGACTCGCCGGGACCTCCCCCCCGAGCGCCACCCTCCGCGTCGAACGCGCTCCATCCCTCGACGAGGCGCAGTGTCCAGGAAGCTCCTTCTTCTCGCGATCGTTCTGGGAGCCCTTTTGTCCGGCGCCAGGGGCTTCGCGCTGACGATTCCTTCCAATGTCTGGGTCCAGCAGCCGCCGCCCACGCAGGATCTTCCGCCCGATCGGCTTGGGGTCTATGCCGGCCGGGGATGGAATCACATGCGCTACGCCTCGGGCCTGGGGAAGATGGTTCTGTTCGACGGATATGCGGAGCTCCCCGTGTACACGTTCGACAGCATCTTCGCGAACGCGCTCTGGCTCTACGATCCCGTCGAAAACCGCCTCTCGCTGGAGAAAGTCGACAACTGGACGACCCAGAACGGATTCTGCGAGCCGCTCCCGGAGAACGAGTCGGACCCGACCCCCTGGGACCGCCATTTCTACTCCTGCTTCGTCTATTCCCCGGCGAGGAACGCGGTCTACCTGTGGGCGGGGGCGAACCGGACGATTCCCGACGACATCGTCGGCGAGACCTGGACTTACGACTTCGCCTCGCGAGCCTGGCGCGAGATCACGGGCCCGCATCCCTACACGGTCTACGAGCAGGCCTGCGCGTACGATTCCGACCTCGACCGGATGATCCTCTTCGCCGGCACCGATCACGAATACGGGACCGGCGACAGGACCTACGCTCTCGACCTGGCCACGGAGACGTGGACCGACCGGGCGCCGGCTTCGAGTCCGATGCCGCGCATGGGGCAGAACATGGTCTACGATCCGGTGCGGCGCGTGACCTGGATGTTCGCGGGAGCGCCCTGGGGCAGCGCCGACAGCGAGCTCTGGTGCTACGACGACACGGCCAACACGTGGAGCCAGGTTCCGAAACAGGACCCGTGGCCGGGGGCGCGCCGTTTCGCGCACTTCGCCCGCGACAGCCGGCACGACGTGATCCTCATGTGGGGCGGCATCACGGCCAAGGACGTCACGCTGTCCGACACCTGGATCTTCCACCCGGCCACTCAGGCCTGGGAGCAGCTCTTTCCGGAGGCGTTCCCGGCGAATCCTCCCCGCTTCTACTCCGTCGATCTCGACTACGACGAGGGAAACGACTTCTTCGTGCTGAACCTGGGCGGGACGTTCTGGCTCTACCGCTACTCCGGGTCGGTCGCGGATGCCGGCTCCGATGGAGACGTCTCCGCAGTGCCCTCGCTCCGAATCACGTCCTCCAACCCCGCGCCGCGGGGCGCGACGCTCGCCATCTCGCTTCCGGGACCGCAGCGGGTCGAGGTGGGAATCTTCAACGCCTCAGGGCACCGGATCGAGACCCTCGCGAGCGGGATCTGGGATCGCGGGCCGCACACCCTCCAGTGGTCGGGGCGGGCTGGCGGCGTGCCGGCGGCTTCGGGAGTCTATTTCGCGCGGCTGGCCGCGGCGGGACGTGTGCTGACGAAGAAGTTCACGCTGCTTCGGTAGCGCCCGGCGTCGCGCGCCATCGAACGCGGGGTCAGATGTACTGCTTCAGGCGAGGCCACGCTTCGGCCAGAGGCATCTTCGGTCCGCGCGCGATCGAGACGTCCAATCCCCGCTCGTAGGGCATGGCCCACTCCGACCGCGTCTGCCCCACGATCTCGATCCGATCGAAGAACGCGGCGTTGTCCTGCCGGTCGCCGCCGATGATGATCACGACGTCCCACTCGCGCCGCCGCGGGCCCCACAGCCAGTAGCTGTTGTGTCCGCTGATCGCGGGCGGGAGGCCCCGCTTCCGTCCGATCACGTCGATCGCTCCGGCCTCGCCGTAGTTCTGGCCGAAGATGAGGCAGCGCGCGCGCTCCTCGGGCGTGAGCCGGTCGTACGCCTTCGCGACCAGGCCGGCCATCTCCTCCCAGCCGAACATGTCGGCGTAATCCTGAGGCAGCGCGCCCATGGCGTTCCGTTCTTCGGTCCGGGGCGCCATGCCGAGCGCGGACTGATAGCGCACGAAGGCGCGGACCGGAAGCACCGGAATCGCGAGCGGCACGGCGACCAGTCCCGTCACGATGATGAGGGCCGCGAGCGCGGGTCGGATCCAGCGCCAGATGGTGCCGGTCGAACGCTCGACCGCCACGCCGCCCAGGGCGAGCAGCGGCGGGTAGGCGACCACGAGATACGACGCGCGGCTGTGCCCCTGCGCGAGCAGCAGGGCCAGAACCGAGAGGTAGATCCAGGAGAAGACCTGCCCCGGGCGTCCCCGAAGCGCGAAGAGGCCGTACAGGAGCCCCGCGATCCAGAGCGGCGCGGAGCCGGGATTCATGGTGAGGATCTGATCGCGGAGAAAATCGCCGGGCGTGGTCGCGGCCATCTTGAGCGAGGTCGCGTTCCGGATGAACTCCAGGGTGGGCCAACCGTTCCGGATCTGCCAGAGCACGTGCGGGGCGAAGATGGCGAGCGCGATCGCGGCCGCGAGCCAGGGCCCGGCCCCGAGCAGCGCCCGGCGCTGCCGCGTGGCGAGAAGTCCGATCGCGAGACCTCCGCCGAACCATCCCATGCTGATCTTGTTCAGGAGGCCCAGCCCGAGCAGCACGCCGAGCGCGGCCCAGTCGCGCGGCCGCCCTCGCTCCAGCGCCTGGAGCGTCGCGAGCGAGGCGAGCGTCCAGAAGAGGAGATCGAGGGCATTCATGGAGTAGTAGCGGCCGGTCCCGAGGAACGCCGGCGCCATCACGGCCGCGAGGGCGGCGATTCCCTGCGCGAAGCGGCCGCCGCCGAGGCGCCGCGCCAGGATCGCCGTCAGGAGCACGACGGCGGCGCCGGCCAGGATGGGAACGAGGCGCAGCGCGGGAAGGGAATCTCCCAGGACCGAACGCACGAGTGCCAGGAGCGCGATCGAGAAGGGCGGGTGCTCGACGTACCCCCACGCGAGATGTTCCGTGCTCGCCAGGTAGTAAAGCTCGTCCCTGAAATATCCGTACTGCGTGATCGCCGCCAGATGGAGCAGGAGCTTGGCGACGAGGAGGGCCGGGACGGTGCCGGCCGCAAGCTTCGGAAGCGCCTGCGCATCCGGGCGCATGGACCGGATCATGGCCGGATACTGACACACGGTGGATCGTTTCCTGCTACGATTCTGGCGGGGCTGAGGGGAAGGAGATTCCAATCATGGCTCGAAGCGCGAGCCCGATCGGCGCCGTTGCCATCAGGAGTCGCCTGTGGCGGCGCGCCGCGGCGCCGCTTTCCGTTCTGCTCCTGGTCCTCGGCTGCGCCCATGCGGGACGGCTGACGTTCGTCGAACAGCCTCTCACTCCGGCGGACACGACGGGTGGCTACCATCCCGAGCGCGCGCTGCGCCATCCGGTGCGCGAGCGCGCCCTGTTCCTGCCCGACACCGTGATCGGCTTCCAGCCCGGAACGGGAGACTCCTCGCGGCGGTACCTGGGTAAGCTCCTCGACGGCTACACGGCGGACACGCTGAACATCCTGCTGTTCGGCGACAACCGGCCCGGCTATCGCATGACGAAACTCGCGCCCGAGCTGGCCGTCATCCAGAAGGGCCTCTCCCCGAATCCGCTCCGATTGGGACGCGCGCTGATCACCATCCCCTGGATGCTCGTGAAGGGCCTCCTCCCTCCCGACGTCGCGATCGTGCGGGACATTCCGCAGTTCGTGCGCGGGCTGCCGACCTATGGACGGGAGAAGCAGGTTCTTCACGCGATCATGGCCAAGCTCGACACGCTGAAGATGCAGAACAAGAAGGTGGCGGCCGCGATCAACACGGGAGACCTCGTCTATGACGGCACGAACCCGGCCCAGTGGCGCCGCTTCCTTCGCCTCAGCGAGCCGCTCATGACCCGGGTCCCCTATTTCGCCATGCCGGGCAACCACGAGAAGACCCACACCGAGACGGGCGTGGCGAACTGGCGGGTGGCGACCGGGCTCCCGATCGCCGGCGACCGCTTCTACTACTGCTTCGACTCCGCGGACGGCTGGGTCCGGTTCGTGGCGCTGGACACCAACCCGATCACGATGCCGGGGGTCCACTGGTCCAAAGAGGTCCAGGTGAAGTACTCGAAGGAGCAGGTCGACTGGCTGACGGCGCGACTCAAGGAGCACCACGGCCCGTCGTTCGTGTTCTTCCACAGCCCGCTCATGTCGGCCGGCTACCACCGCCACGAATGGATGGATCCGATCATGCAGCAGCGCCGCGAGCAGATCGTTCAGGCGATGCGCGACGCGGGCATCTCGGTCCTGGCCGGCGGACACGAGCACGATTACGAACGCGCCCTCATGACCTTCCCCGACGGCGGCGTGCTGATCTGCATCGTCCAGGGCGGAGGCGGCGCGCCGCTCCATCCCCTGCCGCCGCCGGCACAGGCGGCCCAGCTCTTTGCCGAGTACCACGTGGCCGGAGGGACGATCAAGCCGGAGAACGTCTACACCGCGATGGTGAACAACTTCACCCTGATCCGGTTGTGGTTCGGCGGCGGTGAGCTGCAGACCTACGCGGTGGACAAGAAGGGGAACGTCAAGCTGGCCGATCTCGTGAAGATCGACCTGAAGCGCTACGGTCAGCCGAAGATCGACCAGCACAAGGTTCCGATCGCGGCCACGGCGCCGGTCCACCCCTCGACCTCGGAAGTGAAGCGCGAGGCGGGCATCCAGGCGAAAACCGATACGACGGCGGCGAGCCGGCGGATCGAGAGCCATCCGCCACCGGGGAAGAAGAAGGCAACCCCGGTGCGGCGGACGAGCGCGCGGCGGCGCTAGGCGGCGCCGGTCATTTGAGGCAGCTGCCCGAGAGGCGATCGACGCTCATCTTGAGGCGCGCGCAATCACAGTCTCCCTTGCCCTCGACCGTGAAGGCCGCCGGGCCCG
Organism: Candidatus Omnitrophota bacterium; assembly: GCA_035496795.1. Taxonomy (GTDB): domain Bacteria; phylum Eisenbacteria; class RBG-16-71-46; order SZUA-252; family SZUA-252; genus DASQJL01. Next base: position 1,975 of record DATJEJ010000054.1, on the reverse strand, counting down.
TGACGTCCCCGCGCAGCGTGCCGCCGGCGAGCACATAGCGCAGGACGAGGCTCTGCGCGCCCGAGCGGGGATTGACGTCCACCTGGTCGTCGTCGCTGTAATCGAGCTCCATCAGCTGGAAGATGATCGGGATCTCGGGCGCGGAGGACGTGACCGCCTTGGTCATCGTCCAGGGCGCATAGGGAGATTTGTCGAAGTCGAAGTTGTCGTGCTCGTCGATCAGCCCCGACCAGTAACGCTGCCCGTCGATGGCCGCGCGGCTGTACCAATCCATCTCCCCACCCCCGAAGCCGTCATCGCCGTTGATGTTGTCGATGCGGTGGACCTGGAGCCGCACGAATTGCATGGTCTCGGGGGCGGGGCTCGGCAGGGTCGGATTGACCGGGCCCTTGTAGGGCATCGCGCCCCAGGAGAGGAGCAGCTTCTCCGCTTCCGTCCGCAGCGCGCCCGGCTTGGTCGTCAGGCAGCGCCCGTACATGTAGTTGAGCACCGCGTTCGCGAGCAGGTCGGGCGAGGTCGCGGCCGTCCGGGCGCTGAAGGCGCTGCCCAGGCTGGTCGGCCCTCCGTTGCCGTTCCAGTGACCGCCGTAGAACGAGATCTTTCGCGCATAGTCCCAGTCGCGGCTGGGATCGAACGTGGTCTTGGCGAACGCCTGCATCCGGCCCCACACGGCCGGATCGGCCACGAAGTCCTTGAAGAGACGGACCCACTGCCGGCTCGCGAAGTAGGCGCAGATGTAGGCGTCCGAATGATGCGGGCGTCCCTGCCAGTCCTTGTTCAGCGCGTCGGCGTTGCTGTCCCAGTCGCCGTGCGTCCGCTTGGGAACGCCCCGTTCGCGCCGGGTGTACACGTCCACCGCCTCACGGTCGGAGCGATCCACCGAGAGCCAGGTGGGGTGGTCGCCATACTTGGCCCAGGCGCCCTTGCCGAGAGGCGGACCGGTCGTACCTCCTTCCACCCAGTTGCTGTGCGCATAGAAGTCCTGCACGTTGTGGAGCGACATCCCCAGCAGCGCCATCAGGCCCAGCAGGTCGCCCGCTTTCGCCTTGGCGGCGGCCGTGCTCTGCGTGTTCGCCAGCATGGCGTCCCATTTCTGGGCCACGTCGCGCGTCGAGTCGAGGTCGTCGAAGTGCTGCGCGTCGCCGTTGACGAGAACCCGCTCGACCGCCTTCCGGCAGGCCGGATCCAGGATCGCGGCGAGCTTCGGATTGCCGATGAACTCGTAGAAGTCGACGAGGAAGTTGGCGCTCTGCACGGTGGCGATCGCGGCCGGCGAGAACCCCTCCGATTTGAGGACGTCCTCGGTGATGTCGAAGTGCGGTCCCGTATCGAACGCCATGGCGGCGCCTGCCAGGGCGACTCCCGCGATCGAGATCAGCGCCGCGGTCAGGATTCGCGCGGATCGAAGCGTCAGGATCCTTCCGATGGATGGCTTCATGGCGTCCCCCCTCAACCCGCGGCCACTTCGTCCACGAACAGGACGGACTGGCTGGCGCGCTTCCGCCCGGACGAAACCGTCCGGTTCCCCTTGAGCTGCCACGTGATCTCGTAGTCGTAATCCACGACGTTCGACGGCAGGATGAAGTCGAGGCGATCCGAGAGCTGTCCCTTGGAGGGGCTCAGCGTGGTGGACTTCACCTGCTCGGCGTCGCCCAAGTTGTAGAAGATCTTCACCGTGATCGAGCGCACCCCCGCCTGCGTGATGGCATCGGGGTCGGCCTGCAGATCCACGCTGTGCTTCTGGAACGGCGGCGCCAGGTTGATCGCCCCCGCGTTCGCCGCCTTCCACGGCGTCTGCATCTCCTTCCCCCCGAAGAAGCTCCACGTCGTCTGGTACTCGTAGTTCATCCACCGCCGACGGTCCGTGTCGTTCTTCCACCCGTACAGCAGCTTGAACGCGTTCCCCTCGCTGTTGAAATTCTTCCGGTCGATCCGAACCTCGTCCTGCGTCTCGTCGCCACCCTGGTGCTTCTTC
>DATJEJ010000053.1:0-2322 GCA_035496795.1 Candidatus Omnitrophota bacterium | reverse complement strand
ACGAGATCGCGGTCGTGACCGCGCATAACGCCCACGACATCTTCCGCCCCATGGTGCGGGTCGTGGCCGACAAGGAGCGGAAGCGCCTGGAGGAGGGTCCCGTCGTGGACCTGAGCGTCCGGAGCGAAGAGACCGGCGCCTTCGCGGTCGGCATCGTCTCCGCCTTGAACCCCGAGGAATACGGCGTCAACGTCGCCGACGCGCTGGCGTAAGCGCGTCCTGCCGATCCGCGTCCCGCGCCCCACCCTCCGGGGGTGGCGCCACCGCCTTCCCCATCGCTCCTTGACCCGTCCCGCATCCCTTCGTAAGCTCTTGCGCCTCTGCCCTGTAGCCAGGATCTTTGGAGGCTCCCCTCCGTGCCGCTCCACCGTCCCCGCGCGCTCATCGTCGACAAGGATTCCGCCGAGACCCACGCGCTGACCGCCGCGCTGGACGCGGACGGGTTCGACGCGAAGTGGGTGAAGGACGGGGAGCAGGCCTTCAACGTCCTCGACGCGCCCGGCCCCGACGAGGCCGGCTCCGCCGCCCCCGGTCCCGAGGTCGTGATCGCCGAGCTGCGCGCCCAGCGGGTGGACGGGATGCGCCTGCTCGAGGTGGCGCGCCGCCGCAACCCTGAGGTCTGCGTCATCCTGATCGCCGATGCCGGCACGATCGAGCTCGCCACCGAGGCGATGCGTCAGGGCGCCTACGATTTCCAGACCCGTCCGCTCAACTTGGCCAAGATGCTCGCGGTGATCCGCCGCGCGCTGAGCCACCAGCAGCTCGTGGGCCGTGTCTCCGACCTGGCCGAGCGGCTGGAGGAGCGGGCGCGCGTCCCCAGCCTGACAGGAAACTCGCGGGCGATGCAGGACCTGTACGCGCGCATCGCGCAGGTCGCGGGCACGCGCGCGACGGTGCTCATCCAGGGCGAGACCGGGACCGGCAAGGAGCTGATCGCCAAGGCCCTCCACCAGCTCTCCCCACGCAAGGACGAGCGCTTCGTGAAGCTCCACTGCGCCGAGCTCTCGGAGAACATCATCGAGAGCGAGCTCTTCGGCCACGAGCGGGGCGCCTTCACCGGCGCCGAGCAGCAGCGGCGCGGGCGCTTCGAGCTGGCCGACCAGGGGACCCTCTTCATCGACGAGATCTCCGAGGTCCCGATGAACATCCAGACGAAGCTCCTGCGCGTGCTGCAAGACCGGCAGTTCGAGCGGGTGGGGGGCGAGGAGACGGTGACCGTGGACACGCGGGTGGTCGCCGCCGCCAACAAGCCGCTCGACCTGCTGGTGGCGCGTGGGCAGTTCCGGGAGGACCTGTACTACCGGCTCCGGGTCGTGCTCCTGGAGGTGCCGCCGCTCCGGGAGCGGCGCGACGACATCCCGCTCCTGGTCGAGGAGTTCATCCACGCGTTCAACAAGGAGCACGCGCGCAAGGTGACCGGCGTGACGCGCGGCGTGGTGGACCGGATGATGCAGTACGACTGGCCGGGGAACGTGCGCGAGCTGAAGAACACCGTGGAGGAGATGGTGCTCTTCACGCAGGGGAAGCGCCCGCTGGACGTGAGCGACCTCCCGATCGCGCTGCGGCAGCAGCGGACCTCCGCCGCGCCGGAATTGAACCTGACGGTGGGGATGTCGATGGCGGAGATCGAGCGGGCCGCCATCGAGGCGACCCTGCGCAGCGTGGGCTACGACAAGCAGAAGGCCGCGGCCGCGCTGGGGATCGGGCTCCGGACGCTGTATCGGAAAGTGAAGGAGTACGGTTTGTAGCCATGCGCGGGGCCTGGCTGGCGATCGCTCTCGCCTGTTCGCCCATCTTCGGGCGGCCAGCATTGGCCGTGGCCGCGACGCTTCACGAGTTTCCGCATCCCGCTGTCGTGGTGCAGTTCCATCCGCGCGGAGACCGGCGCTTCCAGGTGTCCGACCTGGAGGACGCGCTCCATCGGGGCGCGAGCGCCGCCGAGCTGGATCTCCGGTGGCGCGACGCCGATTCCCGCGTCGTCTGCTCGCACGATCGTCGCGACGTGAGCGCCGCGCCCACGCTGGACGCCGCGCTCGCGGCACTCTTCCGATTTCAGGGTGAAGGAGCCACCGTTCGGGGCGACGGGCTTCAGTTCTTCCTGGTCCTGGATCTCAAGGAGGAGCCGCCGGCGTTCCATCGCGGCCTGGTCCGCGTGCTGGCCGCTCATGCGGCGCGCTGGGCCAGCTCCGGATCCCCGACCCGCCACCCCCGAGGCATCACCGTCGTGATCTCGGGATTCCGCGCGGCCCTGGAGCGTTCGATCGGGTGCGCGGCGCTGGACACCCTCTGCATCGTGGAGGGCAGGAACTACGGGCGCCGCGT
>DATJEJ010000052.1:0-6609 GCA_035496795.1 Candidatus Omnitrophota bacterium | reverse complement strand
GCCGACGCGTTCCTCTACACGGGGAAGATCTACGAGTACCTGACCAGCGGAAGGCCGATCCTGGCCATCCTGGACGCCGGCCCCGCGGCCGCGCTGCTCCGGGAGTCGGGCGATCGGGCCGTCTTCGCCTCCACCGACGTGGAGGGGGTGGCCGCCTGGCTCGGGGCGGCACTCCGTTCGTGGCGGTCGGGTACGTATCGTTCCCAGGTTCCGGATGGGCTTCCGAGCGCCTGGGACCGCCAATTCTTGGCCACAAGAGCCGCCGAAATGCTGTCTCGAATCGTGGACGCCTGACACCCTCGCGAATATTTTCCCCACCCTCTCCCCCCTGACTTAAGCCGAAGCGCCCCAATCGAATAATTTTTTAATTTTTCTGCGAATCCGGCTTGACACTCCGGAATCCCGGGGCCTAAAGTGCCGCTCGTGGCAAGAAGTGGGGGTAAGTGGGGAAACGTGTAGCTCCAGGGACGGAGCTGGTGGGAGGGTCAGGGCGGAATGGCAGCGTTCCGGGGGAGCTATACGCACACGATCGACCACAAGGGTCGCGTGAGCATCCCCGCGCGTTATCGGAGGCAGCTCTCGGGGGACGCCGATGAGACCTTCGTCGTCCTGCGGGGCCTGGATGCGTGCATCGCGCTCTATCCCGCCGACGAGTTCCGCCGCCTGGACGAGCGACTCCGGTCGCGTTCCTTCGCCGACGAAGCCAACCGCCGCTACCAGCGCATGATGCTCGTCGACTCGCGGGACGAGACGCTCGACGCCCAGGGGCGCGTCGCCCTTCCCCCGCGGCTCATCGCGCACGCGCAGCTCGAAAAGGACGTCCTGGTGGCCGGCATGCTCGACCACCTCGAGCTGTGGAATCCCGAGCTGTTCGAGAAGTACCTGCAGAGCTCCCCTCGCACCTACGAAGAGATCGCCGGAGAACTCCTACTGTGATCGCACCGCTCCATTCCGCACGACGCCCGGCCGCGAACGAGCGGCCTTTGCTCCAGTGGGAGGCCGCGTCGGGCCTCGCCTCCGCCACGCTTCGACTCTACGGCTCCCTGGGCCGCCGTGAGCTCGCGCTCGTCGTGGAGACGATCGCGGAGCGCGCGCGCTCGCCGCGGGACGTCGTGTCGATCGACTTCGAGAACGTCGCCCATCTCGATTTCCGCGCCCTCCCGGAGTTCGCGCAGAAGATCGCGCGGCACCGGCACCGGGGCGCTTCGCTCTGGCTGGTCGGCCTGTCGCCGTACGTGCGCAGCCTGTTCGACGTCGCGGGCCAGGGGTCGGTCGTTCGTCAGCTGGCGTGGCAGCCCGAGGAGCGGGTCCGGCGCGAGCCGATCCGCGCGTTCGCTAGGAGCGGCGTGGACGGCGCGGCGGGGGCGGACCGCTTCCCGCGGTAGGCGCCTCCGCGAATCGATGCCGGGGCACGTCCCGGTCCTGGCCGATGAGGCCGTGCGTTTTCTGGTGACGGAGCCGCGGGGCACGTACGTCGATGCGACCCTGGGTGGTGGTGGACACGCCGCGAAGATCCTGGCGGCGCTGGGAGGGGAGGAGTCCAAGGTGATCGGAATCGACTGCGACCCCGCGGCGGTCGCCCGCGCGCAGGCGAACCCGCCGGCCCAAGCACCGCGCTTCGTCGCGGCCCAGGGGCGCTTCTCCACGCTCGAGGCGACGCTGCAGGCGCAGGGCATCGAGCGCGTGGACGGCATCCTGGCCGACCTGGGACTCTCCTCGGACCAGCTCGACGATCCGGCGCGCGGTCTCGCCTTCGCCGCGGAAGGGCCGCTGGACATGCGGCTCGATCCGTCGCGCTCGGAGACCGCCGACCGCCTGATCCGCCGCATCGGCGAGCCGGAGCTCGCGCGGCTGCTCTCCGAGTACGGAGAGCTCCCGCGCGCGAAGACGGCCGCGCGCGTGATCCGCCGCGCCGCCGAGACGGAGCGGCCGCTCACGACGCGCGGGCTTCGCACCGCGCTGGCGCCGCTCTACCCCGGGCCGTCGCGCCCTCGCCGGCTGGCGCAGGCGTTCCAGGCGCTCCGCATCGCGGTGAACGACGAGCTGGGGGAGCTTCAGGCCCTGCTCGAGGCCGCCGCGCGGATCGTCCGGCCGGGCGGCGCCCTGGTCGTCATCGCCTATCACTCACTCGAGGATCGGATGGTGAAGCGCGCGTTCTCCCCGTCGCGCCCCTTCGATCCGTGGCTCCCCCCGTCCGAAGCTCCCGCGTCGCCGTGGGAGCCGCTCACGCGCCGTCCGATCCGCCCCTCGGCGGAGGAGTCGGCCCGAAACCCTCGCGCCCGGAGCGCGCTCCTGCGCGCCGCGCGACGCCGTGGAGGAATGGAATGACGCACGTGGCCGTGGTCAACGAAGCCCTTCCCGCCGACCGGGAGCTCTCCCGTCCCGCTCCGAAGAGCGCCTACCTTCGCCGCGTGCGCGGGGCCCAACCGCGGGCGCAGGCGAGGCCGCCGCTCCCGCTGGTGATCGGCGTGGCCGTCGTGACGGCGCTCCTCTTCGTGCGCGTCTGGCAGGTGACCTCGTCCCACGCGCTGGCCATGGAGAAGGACCGGCTCCGGAAGGAAGTGGCCGCGCTGGACAACCGGATCCGCCTCTCCTCCGATCTCGCGATCCAGGAAGCGCTCCACCAGGGCCTCGACTACGCGGCCCTGGCGAAGCAGGGCTTCCAGAGTCCCAGTCCCGACGCCCTCGTGGACGTCGACCTGGCTCAGCCGTTTCCCCGCGTGGTGTCTCGACAGGGCGCGATGGCGCGCCTCTCGGCAGACGTCGGCCGTTTCGTCCGAGGCATCCTCCCGGCCCGCCGCGCAGCGCCCCGCACCCCCGATGATCCTCGGGTCATGCCCGTGAACGCGGAGGTCGTCCCTTGACCCCTCGCGACGCGGGCCGGCTTCGGGCGCTCGCGCTGGCCGGAATCTTCGCGTTCGCCGTGCTGCTCCTCCGCCTGGTGCAGATCCAGGTGGTGGATCATGGACGGCTCGCCCGGGAGGCGACCGCGCAGCAGACGCAGCGCGTCATCCTGGAGCCCGAGCGCGGGCTGATCTTCGACCGCCACCTCCGGCCGCTCGCCGAGAACGTCGAGCTGAGCCAGATCTCGGTGCGCCCCCGCGAGGTGGAGAACGCGGCGGCCGCGGCGGCGTTCATCAAGAAGGCGGCGGGATCGGAGGCGGTCAGCCGCTTCCGCGCCGGCCGCGTGCGGCACCGCATGTACGTGCGCGTGAGCCAGCAGCTCCGCCCGGAGCAGGAGCTGGCCCTCACGACCAGCGCGCTCCCGCGCGGCGTGCACGTGGATCCGGTGCCGGGGCGGGTCTACCCGCTCGACGACGTGGCGCGCTCGGTGGTCGGCGTCGTGGGCAACGAAGGGAGCGGCCTCGAGGGGTTGGAGGCCGTCTACGACCGCGACTTGAAGGGAACGGCCGGATGGGCGACCCTTTTCCAGAACGGGCGCGGGCTGGCCTACGAGCTGCCGGGGAGCATGGTGAAGCTCCCGGAGGCGGGGGCCAGCCTGGTGAGCACCATCGACCTCGACGCGCAGACGCTGACGGTGATGAAGCTGCGCGAGGCGATGGCCACCTCCGGCGCGAAGAGCGCGATGGCCGTGTTCGTCGATCCGAACACGGGAGACATCCTGGCCATGGCCACTGTGGACGGCCCCAACGTCGACAAGCGGACCGGCCACCGCAATCGCATCGTCGCCGACCAGTACGAGCCCGGATCGACGTTCAAGGTGCTCGCGGGATGCGCCGCCCTGGAAGAGAAGGTCTTCGATCCCGAGGACTCGATCTTCGTCGACCATGGGCAGGTGAATCTCGGGGGCTTCACGATTCACGACAGCCATCCCGAGACGGGATGGTTCACGTTCCACCGCGCGACCGCGCACTCGAGCAACGTCTGCTTCGCGCAGATCGGGATGCGGGTGGGCTCCGAGCGGCTCTATCGCTACGCGCGCCTCTTCGGCTTCGGACAGCCCACGCGGGTGACCCTGCCGGGCGAGGCGCCGGGCCAGATCCGCCCTCCGTCGCGCTGGTCCGCCCGTTCGCTGGCCACCATCTCGATCGGGCAGGAGGTCCTCGTCACGCCGCTCCAGCTGGTCATGGCCTACGCCGCCGTGGCGAACGGAGGGACGCTGCTCCGGCCGCGGCTGGCGAGCGCCCTCGTGGACGAGAACGGCAAGGTCGTGCGCCAGGTTCCCATCGAGCGGGTGCGCCGCGTCATCTCCGAAGAGACGGCGCGGACCTTCCGGTCGTTCCTGCGCGAGACGGTCGTCTCGGGGACTGGCACCGAGGCAGCGCTCCCCTGGTGCGACGTGGCGGGCAAGACCGGCACGGCGCAGAAATTCGACGCCGGCGCCGGAGGGTATCGGGGAGGCCGGTACACGTCGTCCTTCCTCGGCATGGCCCCCGCCGAGAATCCGCGCGTCGTGGGCCTCGTGATCCTGGACGAGCCCCGCGGCGCCTATTACGGCGGCTCGGTCGCGGCACCCGTCTGGCGCGAGATCGTGGCCGCGTGGGCGGCGCAGGGGCACGGCCCCATCGCCCTCCCGGCCGCGGTGCTTCCCCCCGTGGCGTCCGCGCCGGCCCCTTCGGCCGATCCGGTCCCCGACGTGCGGCTCCTCGCCGCGGACCGCGCGGCCGAGATCCTGGAGCGCGCCGGCTACGCGCCGAAGATCCTGGGCGACGGCGGACGGGTGGCGGCGCAGTCGCCGGCGCCGGGCGCCGTGGTCCCCTCGGGCGCGGTGGTCGAGCTCACGCTGGCCTCCGAGTCGTCCGCCGAGGCCGTCGTGCCCGACCTGCGCGGCCTCCCGATCCGGGACGCCGTCGCGCGGTTGTCCGCCCTCGCGATTCCCGTGGGACGCGTCGTCGGGACCGGCAGCGTGGTGAACCAGAATCCCGAGCCCGGGCGCCCCGTGCGACCCGATACGCGGTGCTCCCTCACGCTGTCCCCCCGGGGGACGTGATCGCCTCCGGCCTCCGCGAAGCCGCGGCCCTGCCGCGCATCGTCGGCGCCCTGGAGATGCGGGGGGCGCCGGCCGGAGAGTGGACGCGCGTGCAGTACGACTCCCGGGCCGTTCAGCCCGGCGACGTGTTCGTGGCGATCCCCGGCGAGAAGGCCGACGGGCACGGGTTCGTGCCCGAGGCCGCGAAGAAGGGGGCGCTGGCCGCGATCGTGGAGCGTTTCACGCCCGAGGCCTCGTGGCCCGAGGTGCGCGTGAAGAGCGCCCGCCGCGCGCTCGCGATCCTCGCGGGCGAGGAGACCGATCACCCCTCGCACGACCTCCTCGTCGTCGGCGTGACGGGCACCAACGGCAAGACCACCACGACGCACCTGATCCGCGCCGCGCTGAAGGAGCGCGGCGAGCGCGTCGGCCTGATCGGCACGGTCGGCTACGAGCTGGAAGGGGATCACGAGGCGGCGCCGCACACGACCCCGGAGGCGCCGGAGCTGGCGCGGCTCTTCCGCCGCTGGAGCGACCGCGGGGCCTCCGGGGTGGTGATGGAGGTCTCGTCCCACGCGCTCGCCCAGGACCGCACCTACGGGATCGCGTTCGACGTGGGCGTGTTCACGAACCTCACGCAGGACCATCTCGATTTCCACGGGACGATGGAGGCGTATCGCGACGCCAAGGCGCGGCTCTTCCGCGCCGAGACCCGGGGCGACCGCACGAAGACCATGGCCGGCGTCCTCAACATGGAGGACGAAGCGGGGCGGTGGATTCGCGAGCGCGCCGACGGCCCGACGATCGGCTATGGGGGAGAGGGCGCCGTGGGCCCTGGGGACGTGGGGGCGGCGGAGGTCGTCGCGGAAGAAGCGCGGCTCGGTCCGGCAGGCACGAGACTCCGGATCCGATATCCGCGCGGCTCCGTCTCCGTCGCCCTGAAGCTCCGGGGACGGTTCAACGTCGCGAACGCGCTCGCCGCGTTCGCCGCGGCCTATGCCGCCGGGACGCCGCCCGAGGCGATCGCGCGCGGCCTGGAGTCGGTCGCGTCGGTGCCGGGGCGCCTGGAGCCGGTGGACGCGGGTCAGCCGTTCCAGGTGCTGGTGGACTACGCCCACACGCCCGACGCGCTGGAGCGCGCGCTCGAGGCCGTGCGCGCCTTCGGCCCGCACCGGATCCTCTGCGTCTTCGGATGCGGCGGCGACCGCGACCGCGGCAAGCGCCCCCTGATGGGCGCCGCGGCCGCGCGGCTCGCCGACCGGGTCTTCATCACGTCGGACAATCCCCGCAGCGAAGATCCCGAGGCGATCGTCCGCGAGATCGAGGCGGGCGCGCACGGCACGGCTTCGGTCGCGACCATCCTGGACCGCGCCGAGGCGATCCGCGCCGCGGTCGACGAGGCGCAGGCGGGGGACGCGCTGATCATCGCGGGCAAGGGACACGAGACCTATCAGATCCTGTCCACGGGAACGATCCCCTTCGACGACCGAACGGCCGCGCGCGAGGCGCTCCGGGCGCGGGGGTTTTCGGGGTGACCGCCGCCGCCCGCGGCTGGCTCACGCTGGAGGGGGTCCTCCGCGCCGTGGACGGCACCTTGGCCTCGCCTGCCGGGACGACGTTCGTGGCACCGCGCGACCTCGAGTTCGCGGGCTGCGCCATCGACAGCCGCACCCTCCAGG
>DATJEJ010000051.1:0-8167 GCA_035496795.1 Candidatus Omnitrophota bacterium | reverse complement strand
GCGGCGTCCGCCGCGCGGCGCTGGCCCTGGGGATCCTGGGCCTCGCATGGATCGCAACGCCGGCGGTGCCGGCCATGGCCGGGAAGGCCGAGCCGCTCGAGGTGGGAGCGGGCAAGTCCCTCGTCATCGAGATGCCGAACGAGGTGAGCACCGTGTCGATCGCCGACTCCAAGGTCGCCGATGCGGCCGTGGGCTCCGAACGCTCCGTCGTGCTGAACGGCAAGGCTCCGGGGCACACCTCCCTGGTGGTGTGGGAGGAGAACGGGCACTTCACGCTCTATGACGTGACGGTGACCGACCAGTCCTCGAAGCCGCAGGTCCTCCTGGAGACGAGGATCTCCGAGGTGAATCTCCAGAAGATGAAGGAGATGGGCTTCGACTGGACCGCCATGCTGCACGATGCCAAGCGGCTCAACGGGACCGTCACCGGCGGTCTCTTCGTCACCAAGGTGGAAACCCCCTTCAACCCGCCCATCATCGGTCCTGAGACCGATGGCTTCGCGACCTGGCGGCGCGGCGACAACAACGCCAATTTCCTGACGACCTTCCGGATGCTGGAAGAGAACGGCGCGGTCAAGACCCTGGCGAGCCCGAACCTGGTCGCCACCAGCGGCGACAGCGCCTCGTTCCTCGCGGGCGGCGAGTTCCCCGTTCCGATCGCGAACAGCTCCTCCTCGACCGGGACGACCGTGACGATCGAGTGGAAGGAGTATGGAATCAAGCTCTCGTGCATCCCCACCGTCCTGGACGGCGGCCGGATCCGCCTGTACGTGGCTCCCGAAGTCAGCGCTCCGGACTACTCCCACTCCGTCCTGCTGAACGGCTACGTGGTGCCGGGCGTGTCCACGCGCCGCGTGGGAACGACGGTCGAGCTGAACAGCGGCGACGTGCTGGTCATCGGCGGCGTGAAGCACACCGAGCAGCACAAGACCGTGAAGAAGTTCCCGATCCTGGGCGACATCCCGGTCTTGAACCTGCTCTTCAAGTACAAGAAGACGGAGCTGCTCGAGCGCGACCTCATGATCGCCGTGACGCCCTCCCTGGTCACCGATCTCGCGCGCGAATTCCCGCACCTGCCCACCGACGAGCCCAAGGAACACGAGGGGCGCAGCGGCGCGGTCACGCCGGAGCACCCGGGCACGCCGACAGCGGAGGCCAAGTACGTCATGAACGCGCCGACCCCGAACCGCCGCCGCAGCGAGGAGGGCATGGCCCTCCTCTACGTGGCCATCTTCCTGCTCGTATCGCTCTGGTTCGTATCCCTGGCGATCGACGTGGGCAAGCTCATGGCGGCCAAGACCGAGCTCCAGGCCGCGGCGGACGCCGCGGCGCTGGCGGGCGCGTCGGCGCTCGATCCCTACACCGCGACCCTGGACCAGCCCCTGTCGAAGACGCGGGCGGCGGGCGCGGCCTCGTCGAACGGCGCCTATCAGAACGTCAAGACCCCGGTCGTGATCAATCCGGACGTGGATGTCGAGTTTCCGGCTTCCCGACAGGTGAAGGTCAGCGTCTACCGGGATGCGGCTCACGGGGACGCCGTGATGCTCCACTTCGCGCAGACGCTTGGCCTGCGCTTCATGGACGTGCACGCCAACGCGACCGCGGAGATCGGCCCCCTGGTCGGCGTCTGCGAGGGGCTCGCGCCGTTCGCTCCCGAACAGCCGCCGTACGGGGACTTCGCGAAGGACTGCGACAGCACCTACACGCTGAAGCTCGGGGCCGGGGCATCGCTGCAGGGAAACTTCCAGCTGCTCGACTATCCCGAATGCGCGGAGAACGACACCATCCCGAACGGCGGCGCCGCCGAGATCAAGTACTTCATCATCAACGGCTGGGACTGCTGCTTCAAGATCGGCGACCTGGTCGAGGTCGACACCGCCCCCGGCAACAAGGTCGGGCCCGTGCAGCAGGGTCTTCAGGCTCGGTTCAACGCGGACACCGACAAGCGGAGCGGCATCTGCTACGCCGAGTACAACGGCAACCAGAGCCGCGTCTTCCTCTGTCCGATCATCAAGGACTTCGACGTGAACGGGAAGAAGGAGGTCCAGATCCTCAAGTTCGCGGCCTTCTTCCTCCGGGATGCCCCGCCTCCCCCGGGAAATCTCGCCAATCAGGGTTTGAAGGCGCAGTTCATCGACTACGTGGCCCCGGGGATCGTGGGCGACCTGCCGCCGGACAGCACCAGCGTCTACGGCATCCATCTGATCGAATAGTGCTCTGGTCCGCTAACTAGCTCGGAGGTGAGCGGCATGCGTTTCGAAGATTCCACCAACAGCGGCGATCCCGACCGGCGTCCGGACGAGACGAACGGGCACGGCCATGGCAACGGGAACGGCGGCGGGCACGCGTCCGAGCGCCTGATCCCGGCCGACCACAATCCCGGCGTCGTCACGGTGCTCCTCATCCTCGAGGATGACGGCCAGCAGCGCACGACCCGGGCCGCGCTCCACGGGCTTCCCGGCGTCGAGATCGTCGGCGAGCGGACCGAGCTCCGAAGCGGCCTCCTGCTCGCGCGGCAGAAGGCGCCGCGCGTGGTGCTGCTCGACCTGCCGGACGACTATGACGAGGCGCTGACCGCGGCCGGGCACTTCAAGCTGGACGCCCCGGACACCGCGCTCTTCCTTCTGTCCAATTCATTGGATCCTCAACTCCTCCTGAAGGCCATCCGCGCGGGGGCGCAGGAAGTATTGAAGAAGCCCCTGGACCGGGCGCTCCTTCAGGAAGCGGTCGAGCGTGTCTCGCGAAGCGGCGCCGCCCGCTCCGCATCGGGTACCCGAGCGCGCTCGATCGTGACGTTGTTCACCATCAAGGGTGGCGTGGGGAGCTCCACGATCGCGGCCAACCTGGCCGTGGCGCTCAAGGCCAACATGGGCGTGGAGACCGCGCTGGCGGACTTCGACGCGCAGACCGGCAGCTCGGCCCATCTCCTGGGCCTTCGCGCCGAGCGGTCGATGTCCGACCTCCTGCGCGCGCCGCGCATCGATTCGGCGACCCTGCGCATGAACCTCCTCGCGCACTCGAGCGGCGTGAACGTGCTCGCCCAGCCCGAGGACCTCACGAACCTGGAGCCGATCACGCCCGCGCAGGCGGGCGAGGTGCTGGACGCCCTCGCCGCGACGCACGACGTCGTGGTCGTGGACGCGCCGCACACCTTCGACGAGGTCTCGCTCGAGATCCTCGATCGGAGCACGACGATCCTGGTGGTCGGCGAGCTGTCGATCCCCGCGATCCGCGCCGCGCGCCGCGCGATGGAGCTCCTGGACCGGCTCCACTTCACCAACGTGCCCGACCGCGTGCGCCTCATCGTGAACCGCTCCACCGGCACCCGCGGCCTGATCACCCTGGACCAGCTGGCCGAGGCGATGCAGATGCAGCCGTATCACACGATCCAGAACGACTACCGGCGCGTCTTCGCGTCGGTGAACGCGGGCCGGGCCCTGTGCCAGGAAGATCCGGAGTCTCCGGCCGCCAAGGACATCATCGCCCTCGCCGCGAAACTCTCGGGGAAGCAGGCGCCGGCCCCGCAGGCGGAGGAAAGCATTCGGCGCGGTCTCTTCGGAAAGAAGGTGCTTCGATGAGCTTGAGAGAACGTTTCCGGCGCGCGCCGGCCGCTCCCGCGACGTCGGCGTCCGCGCCGCTCGTCGAATCGACGGAATCGATGTCGCAGGTTCGCAACGGCCAGAACGGCCACGGTCCGCTCGACGAGTACCAGGAGCTGAAGCGCCGGCTCCACCGGGAGCTGATCGGCAAGCTGAACATGTCGAGCCTGGAAGGCATGGACGAGAACCGCCGCCGCGAGCAGGTGGAATCGGTGGCGCGCCGCCTGCTGGGCGAATCGGATCTCCGGCTGGGCCGCTCCGACGAGGAGCGCCTGGTGCAGGAGCTCCTGCACGATACCTTCGACCTCGGCCCCATCACGCCGTTCATCGTGGACGAGGAGGTCTCGGACATCCTGGTCAACACGCACCGGCAGGTCTACGTCGAGCGGCTCGGCAAGCTGGAGCTGACCGACGTGCAGTTTCGGGACGACGCGCATCTCCGTCAGATCATCGACCGCATCATCTCCCGGGTGGGCCGCCGCATCGACGAATCGAGCCCGCTCGTGGACGCGCGCCTGCCGGACGGCTCGCGCGTGAACGCGATCATTCCGCCTTCGGCGCTGGACGGCCCGATCCTCTCGATCCGCCGCTTCCGCCGCCGCGCGCTCTCCATCGAGAACATGCTCGAGCTCGGCTCCATGACCGAGACCATGGCGATCATGCTCCAGGGCGTGATCCGCGCGCGCATCAACGCGTTGATCACGGGCGGCACCGGTTCGGGCAAGACGACGCTCCTGAACATCCTCTCGCGGTCGATTCCCGACGGCGAGCGCATCGTGACGATCGAGGACTCGGCCGAGCTCCAGCTCCAGCAGCCGCACGTGGTGCGCCTGGAGACCCGCCCTCCGAACCTGGAAGGGAAGGGAACGATCACCCAGCGCGACCTGGTGCGGAACGCCCTGCGCATGCGCCCCGACCGGATCGTCGTCGGCGAAGTCCGCGGCGACGAGGTGCTGGACATGCTCCAGGCCATGAACACCGGCCACGACGGGTCGCTGACGACGCTCCACTCCAACGGACCGCGGGACGCCCTGCACCGCATGGAGAACCTGGTCCTCATGGCGGGTCACTCGCTGCCCGACAAGGCGATCCGCGAGCAGATCGCGTCCGCGCTCGACTGCGTGATCCACGTGTCGCGTCTCCCGGACGGAACGCGAAAGATCCTCAGCGTGCAGGAGATCGTCGGCATGGAAGGACCCGTGGTGACGATGCAGGAGATCTTCCGGTTCGTCCGCACCGGGACCAAGACGGACGGAACGATTGAAGGACGTTTCGAGGCCACCGGCGTCGTGCCGCACTTCGCGGAGCGTGTCGAGCTGGCCGGGACCAATCTCGGCGGCCTCTTCGACCGGGGGGTGGTGAAATGATCTACCTGTTCGTAGCGGTACTCCTCTTCGGCGCCACCGCGGCGATCGTCTTCGCCTTGAACCTGCGCCGGCAGGAGCAGGGCACGCGCAGCCTGCGGGACCGCATCGGCGTCCAGGCCCCCGCGCGGGGACGGGCGACCGGCGGAGCCGCGCTCGCGATCGAGCGGGACACCCGGATGAGCTCGATGCCGTTCCTGGATCGATTCCTCCGGAAGCTTACCGTGGCCCGAGGGCTCGAGCTCCTGCTGTACCAGGCGGGTTCCTCGATGCGGGTGGGCATGTTCCTGCTGATCATGGCGGCCGGCGCCATGATCGCGTACCTCGTCGGGTACGTCGTGTTCGCCCGGCTCCTCCACGCGCTGGTGTTCATGGTGGTGGGCGGCGTCGCTCCCCTTCTGATCCTTCATCACAAGAAGAGCGTTCGCATGCGCGCGTTCTCGGAAGAGTTTCCGGACGCGCTCGACCTCCTGGTAAGCGCGCTGCGCGCGGGCATCTCGTTCTCATCGGCCATGCAGATCGTGGCCGACGAGTCGCCGGAGCCGATCCGGTCCGAGTTTGCCATCGTCGTGGAGGAGCAGGCATTGGGTCTCGAGATGCGCGAGGCCCTGATGAACATGGCCAACCGGGTCGACTCGCTCGACCTCAAGTTCTTCGTGACGGCGGTGGTCCTCCAGCGGGACACGGGCGGCAACCTGACCGAGGTGCTCGACAACACCAGCCGCCTCATCCGCGACCGCTTCCGGATTCTCGGCGACATCCAGACGTTCACGGCGCAGGGGCGGCTGACCGGCGCCATCCTCACCTGCCTGCCGCTCGGGCTCGCGATCTTCATGGTGATCGTGGCGCCCGAGTACTTCCACAAGATGTGGGACCTTCCGAGCGGTCGGGCGGTGCTCGGATTCGGCGCGCTCATGCAGCTCCTTGGATCACTCGCGATCCGCCAAATCGTCAACATCAAGGTGTGATGCCATGTTCCTGATCTCGACGATCCTGCTCGCCTTCGCTCTCGCCATCGGCACCCTCGCGATCTACCAGGTGTTCGTGCGGGACCGCGACCCGGTCGCCGTCCGGCTCCGCGACCTGCGCTCGCGCGCCCTCGCGGCGCGCCCCAATCTGGACCCCGACTCGCCGTCGCCGATCGCGGGGCTTCTGGCCACGCTCGGCGGCTTCCTTCCGACGTCCGACAGCAACGAGGCGCTTCTATCCGGCCTGGTGCGGGCCGGCATTCGCGATCCCAAGGCGAGCCTGGTGTTCCTGGGCGCCAAGGTCGTGAGCGCCGTGGTCGTCGGAACCGGCTGGATCGCGGCGAACTTCGCGATGGCCCGTCCGATCGGCTCGATCGTTCTCTCGGGCGGCATCGCCGCCGCCGTGGGCTTCTACCTGCCGACCATCTGGCTCTACCTGAAGGGCAGCTCGCGCCAGGGCCAGATCCAGACCGCCCTGCCCGACGCCCTCGACCTCCTGGTCGTCTGCGTGGAGGCGGGCCTCGGCCTGAACGCCGCGATCGAGCGGGTGGGCCGCGAGATCACCCTGGCGAGCCCGGCTCTGAGCGACGAGCTCCTCGTGGTCGGCCAGGAGATCCGCACCGGCCTCTCGCGCTCCGACGCGCTCCGGCGCCTGGCGCGGCGCACCGGCGTCGAGGATCTGTACGCCCTCACCGCCATGCTCATCCAGGCCGACAAGCTGGGGACGAGCGTCGCGCAGTCGCTGCGCTCGCATGCCGAGTCGATGCGCACCAAGCGCCGCCAGCGCGCGGAGCAGGCCGCCCGGAAGGCCGGCATCAAGCTCGCGTTTCCGCTCGTGTTCCTGATCTTCCCGGCGCTCCTGATCGTCATTCTGGGACCTGCCGCGATCCAGCTCGCGCAGGCCATCGCCGCTCAAAACGCTACGCAGTGAGTCTCGACGCGAGGAGGTGATAGCTCGTG
Source organism: Candidatus Omnitrophota bacterium (assembly GCA_035496795.1). Taxonomy (GTDB): domain Bacteria; phylum Eisenbacteria; class RBG-16-71-46; order SZUA-252; family SZUA-252; genus DASQJL01. The sequence continues at coordinate 1,276 of DATJEJ010000051.1, read as the reverse complement.
CTGGTCAAGATCATCGTCTGGGCCGCGGTGGTGGGGTTGGGTCTCCTGTGGCTCACGCGTCGCCAGAGCCGCAGTAAGAGGGCGGGGCGGTAGTTTCGTAGAAAGGCATGCTAGCGTCCGGTGCCAAGGGGCAGCCGGGCGCTACGCGTTTTTGGCGCGAGGGGAGGCAACCCTCCGGGAAGTGGTCGCCGAGCTCCGGCTTCGCCTCGCTCGGCTCTACACTTCCCTCCGGGTTCCTCCCCTCGCGTCCACAAGACGCGCCGTGCCCCCGCCAGCCGACATCGTGACGATTCCACTCCCCCCACGATTGGATGTGTGAAGCAATCAGCGCCGTAGCATCTCCATGCCTCGGCGCTGATGTACTTCACACCAAAGGAGAAGGTGGTGAGGGACACCCCGCCCTGGCCCAATGAGGTTGGCGGACCTCAACGTGATTTGGGACGCGAGGGGAAGAACCCGGAGGGAAGTGTAGAGCCGAGCAAGGCGAAGCCGCCGCGAGGCGACCACTTCCCAGAGGGTTGCTTCCCCTCGCGCCAAAAACGCGTAGCGCCCGGCTGCCCTTTGGCGACGCCGCGCGCGTAGGCCCAAGCCCCAAGCCCCCTTACACGAAACGGGAATATCCTTCCCCCACAATGCGTAGTACATTCGGCGCCCGATGGCACCGGCCCGACCCGACCGCTCCTCGCTGAGCGACGGCGAGCTCGTTCGCCGGATTCGCGACGGCGAGGCGGATGCCTACGCCGAGCTGGTCCGCCGTTCGCGGCGGAGCGGCTATCGCTTGGCGCGACGGATTACCCGCAACCATGAAGACGCCGACGACGTGCTCCAGGAGAGCTACGTCAAAGCCTTCCGTGCCCTGGACCGCTTCGCGGCGGACCGCCCCTTCGGCCCCTGGTTCCTCACCATCGTGGCCCGCACCGCGCTCACCTGGATCCGGGACGCCAAGCGTCGCGCCGCGGAGCCGCTGGACGAGCCCGGCGCCGACGGATCGGCGCCGCTCGCGGATCGCGTGGCGGACCCGGCGCAGGACGCCTCGGCCCTGGAGCGCCGCGTGCAGGTGGAACGGGCCTACGCGAAGCTGTCCGAGGACCACCGCATGATCCTGGCGCTTCGCGTGGACGCCGACCTCTCCTACGCGGCGATCGCGGAGGCGCTGGCCGTGCCCGTCGGCACCGTCATGTCGCGCCTGGCGCGCGCGCGGGAGTCCCTGATCGAAGCGCTGCACGAATTGAGGGAAGCGGAGCCCCGATGAGTCCAAGCCTGCCCGACCCGCACC
>DATJEJ010000050.1:0-4615 GCA_035496795.1 Candidatus Omnitrophota bacterium | reverse complement strand
CAGCTTCTCCTGACGCTCGCGGGTCGTGTCGCGGATCATGAGCGCGTCGGGACCGACACCCACCTGCGTGAAGATGTAGCGCCGGCCCACGAGGATGGCGTCCAGCTCCACGACCTGGCCGGCCTCGGCGATCACCGCCATCGCCTCTTCCAGATCGAGCGGAATTCCCAGCTCGCGGGCGAGCACGTTCGTGGTCCCGCCCGGAAGAATGCCGAGCGACACCGGGACGTCTCGCTTGCGCCGCCGCGCCAGGCACTGCGCCACCATGCTGACCGTTCCGTCCCCTCCCGCGGCGACGATCCGCGTGCAGCCCTCGCGGATCGCGCGGGCGACGTGGCGCCGCACCGATGCTTCGATGCCGGGCCCGGCCTCCAGGGTCACCGTGCGATGCGTGAGGCCCCGCGGCTCGAACACGGTCTTGGCGGCCGTGGTCATCGCCTCGGGCGTGAAGCGGGCGGAACCGCTGTGGAGGATGAGGAGATCGGGCGGGGACGACCCGTCCGGCCGCGGCTCGTCGGGGTACCGCTCCGGACGGGGTCGCGCCGGGGCGGAGCGACGGTTCCGCGCCGGGACCGGATCCCCGGGGCGGAGCACGACCAGCTTGGCGCGGGAGCGGGCGGGACGAGGGCTCATCGAAGCAGCTCGATCAGGGCGCGCTCGCTGCGCTCGACGCGGCTCGCATTGCCGTTGGAGAGCTCGGCCACGTCCTCGAAGTACGCCCCGATCACGCGGCCCTGTTCGTACTTCCGGAGCACCGCCGGGAACACGTACGACGAACGGCAGACGGCCGGCGTATTGCCCAGGTGGTCGGCGACTTCGCGCAGGGCCGCTGCGATCCGCTTCTTCCGTTCATGCTTCGTGTGGGCGCGCTCCACGCCGGCCCGGGCCAGGGCGCACGCGCAGAGGAGCGACCCCGCCCACGTGCGGAAATCCTTGGCGCTGAACTGCTCGCCCATGACCTCCTTGATGTAGGCGTTGATGTGCCCCGTGTGCACGTCGGTCATCCCGCCGTCCTCGGATTGGAACTTGAAGACCTCTCCCGGATATCGAAGCTGCTTTCGCACGAGCCGCGCGATCTCCGGATCGACGAGCTCGCGGCGCTGGCGCTTCCTGGACTTGCCCATGAAGTCGAACACGACGGTATCCCCCGCCACGCTGACGTGCTGGCGCCGGAGCGTCGCGAGCCCGTAGCTCCCATTCTGCGCGGTGTAGACCTGGTTGCCCGGGCGGAGGAAGCAGGTGCCCAGGATCTTGAGGATTCCGGCCAGCACCTTCTCGCGCGGCAACCCCCGGCGGCGCAGATCGCGCGCGACGGCGCGGCGCATCCTGGGGAGTGCCGCGATGAAGCGGACCAGCCGCTCCTGCTTGCTCCGCTCCCGCCGTGCGGCGTGCGACTCGTGGTAGAGGTATTGCCACCGGCCGGCGGCATCCTGCCCCACCGCCTGCACGGCGGATTTCGGCGACCGCGCCACGGCGACGCGGGTCCACGCGGGAGGGATCTTCAGTGCGTCGATACGCGCCAGGTCCTCGCGCGAGACGGCGCCCTTGGCGGAGCGATAGCGAAATCCCCGCGCTGGCGAGCCGGTCCGGCATATGCCGTTCGTCTGGAGTCGTTCGATGATGGTCATGGATACAGGTCCCTCGACTGAGCGGGAGCGCGGCGCAACAGGTGTGCCACCGCGGCGGGAAAGCGAAGACGGCGAGCTCGCGCGCCAGGCTCGCGCCGCCACCGACCGCCCGCGTTGTCATTTGTAGAATCGCTCGGGTATCGCGGCGGCCGGATCCGCCGCTGCCTTCGAATCCGGCCGCGTAAGCTTCGATGCCGCAGCGCGCCTCGCGGCACGAAGGCGCGCGGCGTCATTGGCACTCTTCTCGCTCTGATGCGAAAGCGACCGCTGATCGATCAGCGGTCCCCGACCGGGCCCGTTGACATAGAGAGTTGCGCCAAGCGGCCGCTTGTTGGGCGGTGCAGGGTGCTCGTGGAATTCAGAACGTGAGATCGAAGATCACGAAAGTGAACCCTTCGCCTCACCGAGATGAAATCCAAACGAGCGCACTGCCCGCCCGTTTTTTTTTGCGCGCTCGATCCGTTGCCAAACGAAAACCTCCGGCCGCGGCGTCCGCGACCGGAGGTAATGAAGCGGGGGCCCTTCCATCTATGGGAATGGGTTGGGTGGGGAACCGCCCGATTCCCGTGGGAAGGCCAATTGGAGGAGGAGGGCCCCCCGCTTGGGCTTCTACGAGGATTTTATTGCGGCCTAAGGGCGCGACACCTCGAGCATGTCGGTCCACTCGCGGACCTGGCGCTCGGCTTCTTCGCGCGCAATTCCATAGTGCTCCTGGAGCTTGCCGACGAGCTTGTCCCGGCGTCCGCCGATGACGTCGACTTCGTCGTGCGTGAGGCGTCCCCACTGCTCCCGGACGCGTCCTTTGAATTCCTTCCAGTTGCCTTCAACGGTGTCCCAGTTCATGTCATGCCTCGCTGGAGCTGATCGCTTGAAATGTGCACCAGGTGAGCCCGCACGGAACGGCCTGCTGGCTCAACGGCACCCGTGATTGCTGGAATGTCGTTTCAGGTATCTGGAGCCGGGTCGAGTTTCCTTCGCTCCGTGAACTCGTCGAGGGCTGACTTAGCAGCCTCCGTGCCGATCCCAGACCCGCGTAAGTCGTTGGAAACAGCAGGGGAGCGCGTGCGGCCGCTCCCCCCTGTCCGTGTAACTCCTGGAAAACCCGCTGTATCGTGTACAAATGGGATCGCTCAGGCGCGCCCGACCTTCTCGGCGCCGGCGGCTTCCAGGATGTCCTTGGCCATCTTCTGCCGATCGTCGTGGGCGTACACGCCCAGCAGGATGCCGCCCTTCGCGATCTCCTTGTCGTAGAACTTTGCCTCGTGTTCGGGAAGCCCGAGCCCGATCAGGGCGCCCGTCAAACCACCCGCCGCGGCCCCGGCGCCAAGCCCCGCCAGCGCCGCGACGACCGGCCCCGCGGCAACGAGCGCGAGACCCGGGATGGCGAGCGAGCCGACCGCGGCGAGTCCCGCGGCCACCGCGCCGATGACGCCTCCAACCGTGGCCCCGGTCGCCGTTCCCTCCGGAATCTTGGTCCCCTTCTTCATGGCGAACTCGCGTCCGCGCGTGGACTCCGACATGAGCAGGCTGACGTCCTCCGGCGCGAAGCCGGCGCGGGTCAGCTCATCCACGGCCATTTCGGCCGCGGCTCTGGAATTGAAGATGGCCGTCACGAGTTTCGACATGGCTTCCTCCTCTGCGATGGAAACGAAAGGACACACTGGTTGTCGCTGTTGCCGCGTGCGCCGGTGCCGCTGTTCGACGGGCGGGGCGGTCGCAGGGTTCGTGCCACGCCGATCGCGCGTCGACAACCGATCGGAAGGCGTCCCTCGAACTCCCCGGCACGGGCATGTGTTCTGCTAAACGGGGTCGGGCCGGTCACGTCACCCATTCCCATGCTCCAATGCTCCTCCGAGCGCGGAGGTCCGTCCTTTCATGAAGATCGCCCAGGTCGCTCCACTCCACGAGTCGGTCCCGCCCCGGCTCTATGGCGGAACGGAGCGCGTCGTCTCCTATCTCACCGAAGAGCTCGTGGCCCTGGGACACCAGGTCACCCTGTTCGCAAGCGGCGATTCCGTGACCGCCGCCGAGCTGATTCCCGGATCGCCGACGGCGCTCCGGCTGAACACCTCCGCCGGCGACCCGATCGCCGCGCACGTGCTGCTGCTCGAGAAGGTGTTTCAGCAGGCGCACCGCTTCGACGTGGTTCACTTCCACTGCGACTACCTCCACTTCCCGCTCTCGCGTCGGAGCCGGCTTCCCAACGTCACGACGCTGCACGGCCGGCTGGATCTTCCGGAGCTGGAGGCGCTCTACCGCGAGTTCGCGAACCTCCCGCTCGTCTCGATCTCCAACGCCCAGCGAACGCCGATCCCGTGGGCCGGGTGGCGGGCGACGGTCTATCATGGACTGCCGGAGTCGGCCTGGACGCCGCAGCTCGGCCCGGGCGGCTACCTCGCCGTCCTGGGGCGCGTCTCCCCGGAGAAAGGGGTGGACGTCGCCATCGAGATCGCGCGGCGCGCCGGGATCCCGCTACGCATCGCCGCCAAGGTGGACCGCGCCGACCAGGACTACTTCGACGCGGTGATCCGCCCGCTCCTGCGCGAGCCGGGCGTGGAGTTCCTGGGCGAGATCGGCGAGGCGGACAAGGACGCGTTCCTGGGAGGTGCCATGGCGCTCCTCTTCCCCATCGACTGGCCCGAGCCGTTCGGGCTGGTCATGATCGAGGCCATGGCGTGCGGCACGCCGGTGATCGCCTACCGGCGCGGGTCGGTCCCCGAGGTGCTCGACGACGGTGCGACGGGGTTCGTGGTGTCCGGCGTGGAGGAGGCCGTGACGGCCGTGGAGCGGCTGGATGCCATCGACCGTTCGCGCGTGCGGCGCGTCTTCGAGCGCCGCTTCTCGGCGCGGCGCATGGCGCGCGACTACCTCGATGTGTACGCCGGAATCGCACAGCCGGAGCACCCGAGAGCCTATGCCGACCGAAGCTGACGATCTGATCCAGATCCAGGATCAGTTCTACATCCTGGCCAGCTCGACGCGCATCG
>DATJEJ010000049.1:0-6509 GCA_035496795.1 Candidatus Omnitrophota bacterium | reverse complement strand
GAGGAGATCCCGATCGCAAGCGGCCCCTGGGAGGCGGCTGCTTTCACGAGCGACTCACGGCGCCTCATCCTCGCCTCGCAAGACGGCACCATCCTTGTCCTGAACGCGCAGACGTTCGAGCTGGAGCGCTCATTCGCGTTTGGTGAATGGATCGTCCGTCTGCGCGTCGCGGCCGGCGATCAAGTCCTGGCTCTTGGCGCGACCGGGATCACCGCATTGGACCTGCGCACCGGCCTCGCGCTGTGGTCGTGCCCCACGGCGGGTTCCGCTCTCGATCTCACCCCGGACGGAAGCTACGTGATCACGCTCGATCGCGGAGAATGGGTCGCGTTCGAGGCGCTTACCGGTCGGGAGATCCGCTGGCCCGGGCGCGACTCGAAGGACCCCGCCTGGAGCATCTCGGTAGCATCGGACGATACCGCTGTCTCATTCCTGGACGACCGGCTCGTCATCACGACGATCCCGCCGCTTGGCAGCTAGGTCGCCAGAGCCTGCCAGGCCAGTCCGGTCAGCTCACCCAGCACCGCCGAGAACAGCACGCATAGCGCCAGATACACGAAAGCTCCCCGCGCGCCGATCCATCGCGACACGACCCCGAACGTGAGGATGTTCACGATCGGGACGGAAAGCATCATGGCCGCGGCTGGTCCCGGGCCCATCCCTTTCAGCAACAGCTCCCGGACCAGCGGGAGCTCGGCCCCGGAGCAGAAGTAGAAGGGGAGGCCGCTCAGCGCCGCGAGCAGGGAGCCCGCGAACGTCCGCTCGCCATAGAGCACGTTGACCCAGTGGCGCGGCACGAGCACGTCCACCACGGCCGCGACGGCGAGACTCACGAGGACCCACGGGCCGTACTCGACGATCTGCCCCTTGAAGCGGCGCAGCACCGAGGCGAATCGCGACCGTCCCCGCAGCTCGGCCATGTCGAACTCCTCGGCGTCGGGCTCCGGGCCCGGCCGCGTGGCCGTGATCCCGCCGGGCCCATGGGTGTGGTCCCCATGCTGCACCCGGCCCGCCGGCTCCGCCGAGCGGTCCGCCACGCTTCGAAGCGCCCGCACGGCCGCGTACCCCCCGGCCAGCCCGAACAGGACCGACACGACGAAGCGCACGAGCGCCCAGCGCGCCCCGAGCACGGTCCCCGTGAGGAGGAGCACCGGCACGCTGACCGAGGCGCCGGCGGTCAGGAAGGCGAACGTATGCTTGAGGTCGCTCCCGCGGCGCCGCAACGACACGGCCAAGGGCACCATGCCGCACGTGCAGAGCGGGATCACCGCGCCGGTCATGGAGGCGAGGAGCATCGTGGCGGGATGGCGGCCGGTCAGGAATCGCGTGTTCGTCCGCTCCGAGACGTACTCCTCGATCCAGGCGCCGATCAGGATGGCGAGAAGGAAGAGAGGGATGATCTCGATGGCGGCGTCGGCGAAGACGCGGCCCATCGCGATCAGGGCGTGGGAGAGGTCCATCCCGGGATTCTACCCCAGCTTGCTTGACAGGTTGCGCCCCCCTCGGCCACGATGCGGCTCCAACGTGGAGGGGACCGATGCCGATCCGTGACCCGCTGTTCCATCCCGCGTTTCTGGGCCGCCGGGCGGCCATGGAAACGCCCCCGTTCGAGCCCTTTCCGCCCACCGGGCGCTCTCCCTGGGCCGGCCCCGATCATCCGCGGCCCGATCTGGAATTCCACGTCCGCCACTACCGGACCGCGCTCGAAGTGGACCTGGAGCGGAAGGAGCTGCGGGGCCGCGTCGCGCTGACCCTGGAGTCGCTGCGCGAGGGCCTTCGCGAGGCCGCGCTGGATGCGGCCGAGCTGCGGATCGCCTCCGTGCGCGCCGGCAGGAAGACCCTCGCCTACGTTCTCGAAGGGGAAAAGGTCCGCATCGCGCTCCCCCGGGCGCTGGGCGTCGGCGAGCGGATCACCGTCGAGATCGCGTACGCCACGAATCCCCGGAAGGGGTTCACGTTCGTCGGTCCGACCGAGGCGGAGCCGGAGCGCACGCCGGGCGGCTGGAGCCAGGGTCAGGCGGACGACACGCACTGGTGGATGCCCTGCCTGGAGAGCACCGAGAGCCGCGCCACCCACGAGCAGATCGTCACGGCGCCGGCGGGCTACCGCGTGATCGGAAACGGCCGGCTGATCGGACGGAAGCCGAACCGGCGGGCGCGCACGGTGACCTGGCACTGGAAGCTGGACACCACCCATCCCGCTTATCTCACGTCGCTCGTCGTGGGCAAGTACGTCGAGCTGCGCGATCGCGCGGGATCCACGCCCCTCTTCTACTACGTGCCGCGCGGCAAGGAGCGGGCCGCGCGCGCCGCGTTCCGGAAGACGCCGCGCATGATCGCGAACTTCACGCGCGTGTTCGGCCACCCCTACGCGTTTCCGAAGTACGCGCAGACCCTGGTCGCCGACTTCACGTTCGGCGGGATGGAGAACACCAGCGCGACCACCCTCTTCGACCGCATGCTCGAGATGCCGAACGACTCGCTGGACGAGGGCTACGACATGCTGATCGCCCACGAGCTGGCGCACCAGTGGTGGGGCGACCTGGTCACCTGCCGCGACTGGTCGGAGGGATGGCTCAACGAGGGCTTCGCCACCTACTCCGAGATCGTCACGCGCGAGGCGGACGCGGGGCAGGAGGACGCCGACTTCGGGCGGCTGGAGCAGATGTGCTCCTATCTCGTCGAGGACGGCTGCGAGTATCGGCGCGCGCTGGTCGAGCGTCGCTACGAGTATCCGAACGAGATCTTCGACCGCCATCTGTACGAGAAGGGCGCCCTGGTGCTGCACCAGCTCCGCGCGGTGCTGGGCGACGCCGCCTGGCGCCGCTCGCTCAAACGCTACGTGCGCCGCCACGCGTTCGGACCCGTGGAGACCGCCGACCTCCGTCGCGCGTGCGAGGACGAGACCGGGCGAAACCTGGGCTGGTTCTTCGACCAGTGGGTGCACGCGGGGGGGCATCCGGAATTCAAGGTCGAGCGCCAGTGGGACGACGCGGCCCGCTGCCTCACGCTCACGTTCCAGCAGGTCCAGCCCGAGGACAGGATCACCCCGGTCTTCCGGATCCCGATGCAGGTGGAGATCGCGATGTCCGGCGAGACGCGCAGGATCCCGGTCGAGATCCGCGACCGCCGGCAGACGGTGCAGATCCCGCTCCCCTCGCGCCCGCGCTACGTGGCGCTCGACCCCGAGCACCACGTCATGAAGCTCCTCGACTTTCCTCGCTCCGACGAGGAGCTTCTCCACGGGCTCAAGCGCTCCGCGTTCCCGCTCGAACGGGTGCGGTGCGCGCGCGAGCTGGCCGCCCGCTCCGACGAGCGCGTCGTGACCGGGCTCCTCGCGGCGCTGAAGCGCGACGCCTTCTGGGGCGTGCGCGCCGCGGCCGCCGTGTCGCTGGGCGAGATCGGCGCCCGGATCCCGGGCATCGCCGACCGCCTCGGACCCTCCGCGCTGAAGGAGCAGACGCGCGTCCGCCGCGGCGCGATCTGGGCGCTCGGCTGGATCGGCGACGCGACCGCGGTCAAGCTGCTCCAGCGCTGCGTCTCCCGGGACGCGAGCACGTTCAACGTGGGATGGGCGCTGATGGGCATCGCCCGCGCCAAGCGCCCCGACGCCTTCGAGCGGATCGTGGCGGAGCTGCCGCGGCCCAGCCACCGCGACATGCTGCAGATCCTGGCGTTCGACGCGCTCGCCCTCCTCAAGGACCCTCGCGCTCTGGACGTCTACCTGGAGCACACCTCGCTTCGCTACCGGAACGAGGGGCGCGCCGGCGCCACCAAGGCGATCGGAAAGCTCGGGATTCGCACCGACGCCGCCGAGGCGCGCCTGGTCGAGCTGCTCGGCGACCGCTGGTTCCGCGTCCGGAACGCCGCCGCGTGGTCGCTCTGGAAGATCAAGTCGCCGCGAGCGGAGGCCGCGATCGCCGCCGCGCTGGAGCGCGAGGCGCTCGACATGTCGCGCGGAGCCATGCGCGACGCCCTCGACGGAGTGCGCAAGGGGCGGTAGGCTCTCCGGGTTCCGTTGCCGCCGCTTCCCGTTCCCGGAAAGACTCGATGCCGCTCGAAGCGGGGACCCGCCTGGGTCCCTACGAAATCGTCGCCCCCCTCGGCGCCGGGGGGATGGGCGAGGTCTATCGCGCCCGCGACCCGAGACTGGGACGCGAGGTCGCGGTCAAGGTGCTCCCGCCCGCATTCGCGCGCGACCGCGAGCGCCTCCAGCGCTTCGAGCACGAGGCGCGCGCCGCCGGCGCGCTGAACCATCCCGGAATCACCGCCATCTTCGACCTCGGAACCCAGGATGGAATTCCGTTCCTGGTCAGCGAGCTGCTCGAGGGGGAAAGCCTCCGGACCGTTCTCGCCAGCGGTCCGCTCCCGCCCGCGCGCGTCGCCGACCTGGGGATCCAGACGGCGCAGGCGCTCGCCGCCGCGCACGCGAAGGGAATCGTCCATCGCGACCTGAAGCCCGAGAACCTCCATCTCCTCCCGGATGGCCGCCTCAAGATCCTCGACTTCGGGCTGGCCAAGCTGACCGCGACCGACGCGCCTGCGCGCGACGAGACCGGCCCGCAGCTCCACTCGATCACGATGACGGGGACGATTCTCGGCACCGCGTCCTACATGGCGCCGGAGCAGGTGCGGGATCAGCCGGTCGATCATCGCGCGGATCTCTTCGCCCTGGGCGCGATCCTCTTCGAGCTGGCGAGCGGCACGAGGGCGTTTCCAGGCGAGACGCCGGCGGACCGGATGACGGCGATCCTCACGCGGGATCCCGATCCGCTGCCGTCGAGCGTCGAGGCCGCGATTCCCGGCCTGGAGGCGGTGATCCGCCGCTGCCTGGAGAAGCGCGCGTCGGACCGCTTCGATTCCGCTCGCGATCTCGCGTTCACGCTCCGACTGCTGGTCGCCGCGCAGGAGAAGGGGGCGCCCGCGGCTCCGAAGCGCGCCGAGCCCGCGGCCGCGCCACGCGACGTGAAGTTCCGCAGGCTCACGTTCCGCGAGGGGCTCGTTTCGGGCGCGCGGTTCGCGTCGGGCGGACGCACCGTCGTGTATGCGGCCAACTGGGGCCCGGATGAGAAGGATCTCTATCTCGCGCCCGTGGGGAGCCATGAGCACCGCCCCCTGAACGTGCCGGGTGCCCGGGTCCTCTCGATCTCCCGGAGCGACGAGCTCCTGGTGCGGCTTCGCTCGCGCGACATCGGAGGCTTCGTCGTCCTTGGCGTCATCGCCCGCGTGCCGCTCATGGGCGGCATCCCGAGGGAAGTGACCGACGAGGTCTTCCAGGCAACGTTCGGCCCGGACGGGCGCCAGATCGCCGCCGTTCGCTTCCTTTCCGGGGTCGCGCGCCTGGAATACCCGCTCGGGACCTTGCTGGCCGAGACGAATGGATGGTTCAGCAGCCCCTGCGTCCTGCCGGATGGAAGGGTCTTCTGCGTCGATCATCCGGCGCGCGGCGACAACGCGGGATATCCCATGATCGTCGGACGGGAGGGCGCGCAACGACTCACGACCCAGCGATTCAGCTCGGTCGCGGGAGGCGTTCTTCTTCCCGACGGGCGGCACGTGTTGATGTCCGGCCAGGAAGCCGATGGAAGCGGCGGGATCTTCTTCATCTCAATGGAAGGGGGGTACCGTCCCGCGTACCGCACGCCGGACTGGTCGTTCGTGGAGGACGTATCGGACGTCGGCGATGTCCTTCTGACCGGACGGAGTCCGCGGATGCTCCTGGAGACGGGAACGCGTGGTCAGGACCCGCCGCGCGACCTTTCCTGGCTGGATTGGACGCTCGCGCGCGATCTCACGCCCGACGGCCGCACCGTCCTGTTCGACGAGACCGGATTGGGCGCCGGCCATCCCACGGTATTCGTGCGCGGCACCGACGGCTCGCCGCCGGTCCAAATCGCCGACGGGGACGGCGTCCGATTGTCTCCCGACGGACGCACCGCGATGGTCACCGATCCGACCGATCCCACGGGCTTCGAGCTGGTGCCGATCGGGATCGGAAGCGCCGAATCGCATCGCATCGCGCCGATCCGATGCATGACGGCCGCCTGGTTCCCCGACGGCAAGGCGATCTGCATCGGAGGGCACGAACCCGAGGGGCGCCCCCGGCTCTATCGGTACGATCTGGCCTCGCGAGTCAGCCGGCCGCTGACCGAGGAGGGAACCTTCATCAGCTTCTGCTCCGTCTCGCCGGACGGCGCGTTCGTGTTCGTTCTGAGCCCTCGGGGACATTCGATCTATCCCGTGGCCGGAGGCGAACCGCATATCCTGGAGGCCCTGGGAAGCCAGCATCGTGGAATCGGCTGGAGCCCCGACGGGAGCGCCGTCTTCGCCTTCGAGCGCGGATGTGTTCCCACCCCCGTGCTTCGCGTCGACCTGGCCAGTGGGCGAGCGGAGCCGTGGATGGAGATCCATCCTCGGAGCACGGGAGGCGTGACCGGATCCAACGCTGTCTGGCTCTCCGCCGACGGCGAGCGTTATGTATGCTGCTACTCGCGCACGCTGTCGGAGCT
>DATJEJ010000048.1:0-4162 GCA_035496795.1 Candidatus Omnitrophota bacterium | reverse complement strand
CCGATCACGGCGCGGAAGAGGTTGATCTTCTCGTGCACGATCTCGAGTACGTAGTTCTCGACCGTGTTCCTCGCGGTGAAGTTGAAGACGTGCACGTCGTGCGTCTGCCCCAGCCGGTGGAGGCGTCCGATCCGCTGTTCGATCCGCATCGGGTTCCAGGGGAGGTCGTAGTTGACGAGCAGGTGGCAGAACTGGAGGTTCCGTCCCTCGCCGCCCGCCTCCGTGCTCACCAGCACCCGGGCGCGATCCTTGAACTGCGCGATGGCCGCCTCCTTCTCGCGAAGGGAGAGCGCCCCGTGGAACACCGCCGTCTTCACCCCCATCCCGCGCAGCGACCGCGCCAGGAACTCGAGCGTGGCGCGGAACTGGGTGAAGACGACGAACTTGTCGCGCGAGGAGGTCACCAGCTTCTGGATCCCCTCGAACTTGGCGTTCGTCTCGATGGCGCGCGCGCTGTGGAGCAGCGCCTCCAGCTCGTTGCGCGCCTGGCCGGGCGTCTCGCGCGCGAGCAGCTTGGCCAGCGTGGGCGCCGCGGCGAACGTGCTCGAGCCGATCTCCTTCTGCAGCGTGAGGAGCGTGAGCTTGATCGCGCCCCGCCGGTTCTCCCGCTGGGACTGCACCAGTCGTCGCACCAGGCGGGTCACGTTCTCGTACAGCGCCCGCTCGGCGGGACTCTGGTCGAACAGGACGTTCGTGACCTCGCGCTTCGGAAAGCGGATCGAGGTGCTCGCGCGCGTGGTGCGGATCATCGTCTCGGAGAGCAGGTTCGCGAGGCGCTGGGTGTTCTGCGGCATGCGCCGGTCGCCGCGCCGCATGAACTCCCGGCCGAACGTGCGGTAGGTGCCGAGGAGTCCGGGGCGGAGCAGCTGGACCAGGTTGTACAGCTCGTGCAGGTCGTTCTGCACCGGCGTCGCGGTCAGGAGCAGGAGATAGCGCGGCGCCAGCCGGTCGAGGAACTTCCAGGCGAGCGTCTTCTGGTTCTTCAGCCGGTGCGCCTCGTCCACGATCACGAGATCGAACGAGGCCGCGGCCACCTTCTCCCGGTGGCGCAGGAGCTTCGCCGTATCCATCGAGGCGAGCAGGAGCGGCTCCTCCCACCAGGGGGTGCCGTGCTTCAGGATGGCGAACTCGAGGTCGAACTTCCGCCTCAGCTCCTGGTCCCACTGCTCGACGAGCGACGCAGGCACGAGGACCAGCGCACGCTGGACGAGGCCGCGAAGCAGGTACTCCTTGAGCACGAGCCCGGCCTCGATCGTCTTCCCCAGCCCCACCTCGTCGGCGAGGAGCGCGCGTCCCCGCATCCGGCGAAGGGCCGTGGCGCACGCCTGGATCTGGTGGCCGTAGTGCTGCACGTCGTGGAGGCGGTCCAGGCAGAGCAGGCGGTCGAAGCCGCGGTGCAGCGAGTAGCGCTCGACGCGCAGGCGCAGCTCGTGTTCGCGCGCGGCGTCGTAGGGCCCGGTGAGGAGGCGCTGGACCAGGTCCTCGGAGCCCGGCGCGATGCGGAACTGCCCCCGCGTCGGCAGGTCGAGCCCGAGGCGCACCGAGGCGGCGGCCGGAGCCGACGCCACGGCGGGCGGGCCGGTCGCGCGACCCGCGCCGCGGGCCGGCTCCAGCGGGTAGAGCGACGTCAGGCGGCGGATGCCGTTCGCGAACGCGATCTCCAGCACCTCGAATCCGTCCCGCTCGCGCACCTCGACGATCAGCCCCTCCCCGAACGCGCGATGCACGACGCGGTCCCCCACCCGGAATCCGGGCGAGCGCGGGTGCCCGCCGTCGCGGGTCATCCGAGGTCCCACGTCTCCCCCTCGAGCGGGATGCGGCAGTTCCACCCCGAGGGAAGCCCGGCGCGCAGCGCCTCGGCCCGCTCGAGGTCGGCGTGCACGATGGCGCACCCGGCCGAGGGGCTGCAGCGCTCGGCCTGCGCCACGAGGGCGGGATGGTCGGCGTGCGCGCTGAAGCCGTTCAGCACCTCCACCCGCGCGCGCACGGTGTGGGGATCCCCGAAGATCCGGACCTCGGGCAGCCGGTCCACCAGGCGCTTCCCCAGCGTCCCCTCGGCCTGGTAGCCGACGATCAGGATGGTGTGGCGCGGATCCTCCACCGTGTGGTGGAGATGGTGGAGGATCCGCCCCGCCTCGCACATCCCCGACGCCGCGATCGTCACGAACGTCCCGGGTTTGTCGTTCAGCTTCATCGACTCCTCCGGGTCCCGCACGGCGATCACGCGCCGCATGCCGAGCGGATCCTCGCCGCGCGCGAGCGCCGCGCAGGTCTCCTGGTCGAAGACCTCCGAGTGCCGCGCCACGATCGCCTGCACCTGGTTGGCGAGAGGGCTGTCCAGGTAGATGGGGAGCGTGGGGATCCGCTTCTCGGCCTCGAGCTGGTTCAGCGCGTGCACCACTTCCTGGGTCCGTCCGACAGCGAAGGCGGGGATCACGATCCGGCCGCCTCGATCCACCGCCTCCCGCACCACGCGCTCGAGCGCGGCCAGGAGCGAGGGCTCGTCGGGGTGGGTCTTCCCGCCGTAGGTTCCCTCGGTGATCAGGTGGTCGGCGTGCGGGAGGGGCGCCGGGTCGCGAATGATGGGTCGATGCAGCCGGCCCAGGTCACCCGTGTAGACCAGCGATCCGGAGCGCCCGTTCTCCTTCCAGCGGGCCTCCACGTGGGCCGAGCCCAGGATGTGCCCCGCCTCGTGGAACGCGACCGACAAATCGGGCCGGACCTCGAACGATTCGCCATAGGCGTGCGGATGGAACTGCTCCAGCGCGCGCTCGACGTCGGTCGTGTCGTACAGCGGGATCACCCGCTCGCGTCCGTGGCGGCCGCCGCGGCGGCGGTTCATGAAGTCGGCGTCCTTCACCTGGATGTGCGCCGCGTCGAGGAGCATCGCTCGGCAGAGGTCCGCCGTCGCGGCGGTGGCGTGGATCGGCCCCTCGAAACCGCTCTTCACGAGCAGGGGGATCGCGCCCGAGTGGTCGATGTGCGCGTGCGACAGGACCAGCGCGTCCACGGAACCCGGCTGGAACGGAAGCGACTGATTCCGCGCCGTCGATTCCGCTCGGCGCCCCTGGAAGAGGCCGCAGTCCAGCAGCACCGTTCCCTGGCGCCCCGCCAGGAGGTGCTTCGATCCGGTCACGGTGCGTGCCGCGCCCCAGAAGGTGACGCGCACGCGGGCTAGTCTCCGGGGTAGAGATGGATCCCGAGACTCAATTGGCCCATCGACGTGAACTGGGAGTTGGAGACCATGGCGTACCCGCGGATCGAGACGTCGGCCGAGAAGCGGGGGCGGATGAAGCGCTCGAATCCCGCTCCCAGGACGGCGAACGCGCCTTCGTTGACGCGGCTGGACTGGTCTTCCGTGAAGATGATGTCGGGCGAAGCGTAGCCGAACCCGCCGATGAAGTACGGCATGGCCATGCGTTCGCGGTGGACGTAGAAGACTCCCTCGATCGCGACGGTCGTCGCCACGACGTGGCTGTCGGCGAAGTCCCCCTGGACGTTGAGCGGAGGGTTGATGCTGCCGAAGCGCTGGTGCTCGAACGAGAATCCGACCGCCGAGCTGGGCGAGACCATGTAGCGGAATCGGAACGCGTAGCCGGGACCGTTGTCGAATCCGTCGGCGAGGCGGGAGTTCCCCCGGATCGCGCCGTACTGCCCCTGGATGCCGACGCTGATCGTGTTCGGGCGTTGCCGGCGTTCCAGAATGCGCGCCGGCTTCTCCGGCACCGGCTGGGGCTGCCGCCGCGCGGCGCGTCCCGCTTCGGAAGACGCGGAGACGAACAGCGCCTCCCCGTCGCGAAGGAGCAGCGTGCCCCCTTCGCGCGCGGCGGCCGCGTACCGCGCCGATGCCTCGGCGTTCAGGTCCGACGCGTGCGCGGCCGGCGCCCATGCGGCCGCCAGCAGGATCAGCGGGCCCAGCGCGAGCGCCCCGACGACTCGATCTCTCATCTCCATCCCTCCCCGGCTCCGGCGTTCGTCCGGCGTGCGTTCAGGCTCTCGGGTGAAACTTCGCGTGGACCTCGCGCAGGTAGTTCCGGTCCAGATGGGTGTAGATCTGCGTCGTCTCGATCGACCGGTGCCCCAGGAACTCCTGCACCACGCGCAGGTCGCATCCCCCCTCGAGGAGGTGCGTCGCGCACGAATGCCGGAGCGTGTGCGGCGA
>DATJEJ010000047.1:0-10121 GCA_035496795.1 Candidatus Omnitrophota bacterium | reverse complement strand
GCGGCGGTGGTTCTGTTCCACATGGTGGGTCTCACGCGGGAGCAGTCGTTCACGATCCCGTTTCTCACGTACGTCGTCTCGGTCGTCATCAGCCTTCTCGGAGGGCTGATCTTCCTGTCGCGGCCGCCGCGACGCGCCATCGCCCAGCGCCTGGAGCGCCGGCGGGCGGAGCGCGCCGTGGGGGCGGGGGAAAGGAGAACGTGATTTCCTGGAAACGCGCGCACGCGCTCGTGGGGGCGCTGGCGTTCGGCGTCCCCCTGATCGCCTACATCCGCACCCTCACCCCCACGGTGCCCTTCTGGGATTCGGGGGAGTTCATCGCGACGTCCTACATCCTGGGGCTTCCGCATCCGCCGGGGAACCCGGTCTACACCATGCTCGGGCGGATGATGACGTTCCTGCCGGTCGCGGGCGTGGCGTGGCGGGTGAACTTCATGAGCGCGCTGGCCTCGGCGCTCTGCTGCCTCTTCACCTTCCTCGTCGCGACCCGCGCCCTGGAGCGGACGTTCGGCGGGCGGCCCGCGTCGGCCGCGCAGTGGATCGCGGCGCGCGCGGGCGGACTGGTGGCGGCCTTCTTCATCGCGTTCGCCTCCAGCTTCTGGGACAGCGCCATCGAAGCCGAGGTCTACTCGCTCTCTTCGTTCATGATTGCGTTCGTGATCTGGCTCGCCTTCCGGTGGTGGGACCGGATCGGCACGGCGCGGAACGACCTGCTGCTGGTCCTGATCGCCTACCTCCTCGCGGTCTCGACGGGCATCCATCTGGGCACGATCCTCGTCGCCCCCGGCCTCGTGCTCCTGCTCGCCATAATTCGCCCGAACGCCATCTTCAACGGGCGCTTCTGGGCTTCGGCCGCGATCCTCGGCTTCTTCCTGATGCTCGTCGTCATGAACGAGGTGGAGGACTGGGGGATTCCGAACGGGCTCTTCCTGGTCATGCTCGCCGCGATCGTGGCCTACTACGGCCTGAACCGCGACAAGATGGTCCGCAACAACCTGGCCACCTGGTGGGTGCTCGCGATCGTGGCCGGGTTCACGGTCCAGTTCTTCCTGCTCGTCCGCAGCCAGCAGATGCCGCACATCAACGAGGGGATGCCGGCGACGCTCGAGACCTGGAAGGACTACCTGCTCCGCAAGCAGTACGGGCCCACGAACCCCTTCGTGCGCCGGGCCGACCTCTGGTACCAGATCGAGCACATGTACCTCCGGTACGTCTGGGAGCAGTTCCAGCTGGTGAGCCGCCTGGGGAGCTTCGGCGAGACGTCGCTGCCGGTCCGGCTGATCAACGCGATCCCCTACTTCCTCTTCTTCACCGGCGGGGCCTGGAACTGGAAGCGGGACAAGAAGACCTTCTGGTTCTTCGCGGCCCAGCACTTCGTGATGGGCCCGATGCTCATCTTCTATCTCAACTTCACCGACCACGAGGTGCGCGAGCGCGACTACTTCTTCACGAACTCCTATCACCTGATCGCGATCTGGATGGGGATGGGCGCCACCGCCGTGCTGGCGTGGGTGCTCGATGCATTCACGGTCCCTGCCGCCCGACCGGCGCGAAGCGCGATGTCCTCCGCGCGAAGCGCGGAGAAAGCGACACCCGCAGGTCAAGGCGCGCCCGTACTGGCCGGCGGAGATCTCGAGGAGACGGGCGAACAGCCCCTCATGCCCCTCCCGCCCGGCGCCTCCACCCGCGGCGCCGTGGCGGTCGCCGCCTTCAGCCTCATCGGCATCTCGCTCCTCCCGGCCAAGGCCGGCTGGTACACGCACGATCGCTCGGGCTTCTACATCGCGCACGACTACGCCTACAACATGCTAGTCCCGCTCCAGAAGAACGCGGTGGTCTTCACGAACGGCGACAACGACACCTTCCCGCTCTGGTACATCCAGGAGGTGGAGAAGGTGCGTCCCGACGTGCGCGTGGTGAACATGAGCCTGCTCAACACGCCGTGGTACATCGCCCAGCTCCGCGACCAGGCGCCCAAGGTGCCGCTCTCCTACAACGACACGCAGCTCGCGGCGGTGCAGCCGTACATGGACGAGAAGACGAACAACGTGGTCTGGGTGAAGGACCAGGCGTTCGCCGACATCGTGAAGACCAACGCCTGGCGGCAGCCGCTCTACCTGGCGGTGACGGTGCCCGAGCAGGAAGGGATGGACAAGCAGCTCACGTTCGAGGGGCTGGTCTTCCGCATCCAGCCGCATCCCGATCCCGTGGGGATCGACCCGAAGATGACGTACGAGAACCTGTATCACGTCTACAAGTACCGCGGCCTCCTCGACAAGAACCGCGCCTACGACCGTTCGGTCTACAAGGACGACAACGCGAACCGGCTGGTGCAGAACTACACCGCGGCGCACGTGCAGCTGGCGACCTACCTGATCCAGAACAAGCAGGCCGATCAGGCGGTGCGGATCCTCCAGGACGCGGTCAAGATCTCTCCCGACTTCTCGGGCCTGCTCGAGTACATGGGGCGGGTCTACGAGGAGGCGGGACGGCCCGACCTGGCGCGCCGGGTCTACGAGGACGGCGTCCGGCGCTTCCCCAACGCGGCCGAGTTCCACTATCACATCGGGCTGATGCTCTTCAACGAGGGGCAGGTCGAGCCCGGCATCGCGGAGCTGCGCAAGGCGTGCGAGCTCTCGCAGCAGTTCTTCGACTGGTTCAACGCCCTCTTCGCGGCGCTCTGGAGCACCGGCCGTCGCGAGGAAGGAGTGGAGGTGCTGCGCACCTGGACGCGGGCCCACCCCGACGACCCGCAGGCGGCGCAATACCTCCGGCGCTACGAGGATTCGCTCGGCACCGGCCGGGGCGGCGCGACGCCGCTCCGTCCTCCCGCCGGAGCCCCGTAGCGGCATGCGCGCGCTGGTCACCGGCGCGGCGGGGTTCCTCGGCTCGACCCTCTGCGATGCCCTCCTCGAGGAGGGCGCCGAGGTGATCGGCGTGGACGCGTTCGTTCCGAACTATCCCGAGCCGGTGAAGCGCCGGAATCTGGCGCGGGCCGGCGCGAACGCGCGGTTCCGTCTGGTCGAGGCCGACCTCCGCGCGGCCGATCTCGGCGCGCTGCTCGCGGACGTCACCCACGTCGTCCACCTGGCCGCGCTCGCCGGCGTGCGGGCCTCCTGGGGTCCGGCCTTTCGCGACTACGCCGAGCACAACGTGCTCGCCACGCAGCGTCTTCTCGAAGCGCTGCGGGGCACCCGCGTCGAGCGGGTCGTCGTGGCGTCGAGCTCCTCGGTGTATGGCATGCCCGAGCGGCTCCCGACGCCCGAAGAAGAGCCGCGTCGCCCGCTCTCCCCCTACGGCGTGACCAAGGTGGCGACCGAGGCGCTGCTCCAGGCCTACCGCGCCTCGTGCGGCGTCCCGGCGGTGGGGCTGCGCTACTTCACGGTGTACGGACCGCGCCAGCGCCCCGACATGGGCATTCACCGTTTCTTCGAAGCGGCCCGGCGCGGGGACACGATCGCGATCTACGGTGACGGCGAGCAGAGCCGCGACTTCACCTTCGTGGACGACGCGATCGCCGCCACGCGCGCGGCGCTGGTCCGTCCCGCGCCGTCGCTCGTGTACAATGTCGGCGGAGGCCACCGGATCACCGTCAACGAGCTCTTGGGCGCCGTGGAGCGCGCGGCGGGCCTTCCCGTGAAGCGCCGGCACGAGCCGGCGGCGGCGGGGGACCCGCGCGACACGTCCGCGGAGACGTCGCGCGCGCTCCGGGATCTCGGCTACCGCCCGCGCACCGGACTCGACGAGGGCCTGCGGAGGCAATGGGAATGGCAGCGGAACCCGGCGGACTGACCGGTGCGGCTCCGGCGATGACCGGCGCCTTGGGCTCCGACCTCGATCGGGGCGGCGCCCCCGACCTCACCGTGCTCATCCCGGTCTACAACGAGGCCGAGAACATGGAGCCACTTCTCGAGAAGCTCGAGGCGGACCTCCGGCCGCTCGGCCTCCGCTCCGAGATCCTCGTCGTGGACGACGGATCCAGCGACGGCACGGCGGAGCGGCTCCGCGCCCTGAAGCCGCGCCACCGCGGGCTGCGCGCCATCTGCTTCCGGCGCAACTACGGCAAGTCCGCGGCGCTTTCGGTCGGCTTCGCCGAAGCGCGTGGGCGCGCCATCATCACCATGGACGGCGACCTTCAGGACGATTCGGCCGAGATCGGGCCGCTCCTCCGGAAGCTGGACGAGGGCTACGACCTGGTCTCGGGATGGAAGCAGAATCGCCAGGATCCGATCTCGAAAACGGTCCCCTCGAAGATCTTCAACGGCGTGACCTCCGCGATGACGCACGTCTCGCTCCACGACATGAACTGCGGCCTCAAGGTCTACCGCGCCGAGGCCGCGAAATCGGTCCGCCTGCGCGGCGAGCTGCACCGGTTCATCCCGGTGCTGGCCCACTGGAACGGATACAAGGTCGGGGAGCTGCCCGTCGTCCACCACAAGCGCCGCCACGGCAAGACCAAGTTCGGCGCGGCTCGCTTCGTGAACGGATTCCTCGATCTCCTGTCCGTCATGTTCCTCACCACCAGCTCGACGCGCCCGCTCCACGTCTTCGGCCGGATGGGAATCGGCGTGGCCACGCTCGGCTTCCTCTTCACGGTCTGGGCCGCCTGGCCGGTGATGCTGGGCGAGCCGCTCCGCCTCCGTCCCTCGCTGGTGCTCGGTCTGGTCTTCATCGTGCTCGGAATCCAGTTCCTATCGCTCGGCTTCCTGGGCGAGCTGATCGCGGGCACCCGCACGACGGAGCCGGAGTACGCGATTCGGGAGCGGATCTAGATCCGGCGCGGGCCCGCCCGCGCCGCCGGCGGCCGCGTGAAGGTCGCGCTCCTCGGCCCGACGCACCCCTATCGCGGCGGCATCGCCCACTACACGACGCTTCTCGCCCGCGCCTTCGCGGCGCGCCATGACGTCGCGATGATTTCGTTCACGCGGCTGTACCCGGGCTTCCTGTTCCCGGGCTCCACGCAGTTCGACGCGAGCGGGGAGGCGATCGCCCCGCCGGCGGCGGCCGAGCGCGTGGTGGACAGCCTCCTTCCCTGGACGTGGGCGCGCGCGGGCCGGCGGATCCGCGCCCTGGCCCCGGATCTCCTGATCGTCCCCTGGTGGCACCCGTTCTTCGGCCCTTCGCTGGGAACGGCCGCCCGCGCGGCGCGTCCCCGCGGCGCGCCGGCCCCCAGGCGCGTCTTCCTGTGCCACAACGTGGAGCCGCACGAGGCGGCACCGGGGATGCGCGCGCTCGCCGCCTACGGCCTGGGCGCCGCGGACGGGTTCCTGGTGCACGCGCGCTCCGAGGCGAAGCGGCTCGCGCGCTACGCGGGGAGCCGCCCCGTGCGGGTCCATCCGCACCCCTCGTACGAGGTGTTCCACGCGGCGGCTCCAGATCGCGAGCGCTCGCGCGCCGCGCTCGAGGCGTGCGGGCGGACGATTCTCTTCTTCGGATACGTGCGCCCCTACAAGGGGCTCGCCGACCTCCTCGCGGCGCTCGCCCTGGCGCGTCCCGACGCCTGGGACCTGCTCTACGTGGTGGGAGAGTTCTACGAGCCGCGCGAGCGCTACGCCGAGGCGCTCGCCCACCCCGCGCTCCGCGGCAAGGTGCGCGTCGTGGACCGCTACGTCGCCAACGAGGAGGTGGCGGCGTACGTGGCCGCCGCCGACGTCGTGGCGCTCCCGTACCGCGAGGCGACGGGGTCGGGGATCGCGCAGGTCGCTTTCGGCGGAGGAACCCCGGTGATCGCGACCCGCACGGGCGGGCTGGAGGAAGTGGTGGAGGAGGGCGTGACCGGGCTTCTCGTGCCCCCCGGCGATCCGCCCGCCCTCGCGCGGGCCATCGAGCGCTACTTCGACGAGGGGTTGGCGGCGCGCCTTCGCGAGGGCGTCGCGCGGGCGCGCGGGCGGTTCACGTGGGAGGCGCTGGTCGAGGCGCTGATCGAGCTGGCGGGGCAGTGCCGATGAGCGGCGCGCGCCCGGTCTGGGCGGTCGTTCTCGCCTTCGGCGAGTACGACTACACGCGCGAGTGCCTGCGCGCGCTCCTCGCCCTGGACCCGCCCGCCGACCGCGTGCTGCTCGTGGACAACGGCTCTCCGGACGGCACGCCCGATCGCGCGCGCGCGGAGTTTCCCCAGGTGGAGGTCCTCCCCCTGGGGGAGAACCGCTGGTTTGCGGGAGGCGTGAACGCGGGTCTTGCGCGCGCGCTCGATGCGGGCGCCGCATCGGTGCTCCTCGTGAACAACGACCTCGTCCTGGAGCGGGGTGCCTTGGGTGCGATGGCCGCCGCCCTCGAAGCCGACACGCGCCGCGGCGCGGTGAGTCCCAAGCTCTTCACCTTCGAGCCTCCCGACCGGATCTGGTTCGCGGGGGGGATCGTGTCGCGCGGCTTCGCCCTGATCCGCCATCGCGGGCTGGGGAAGAAGGACGACGCCCTGATCGGGTCGGGGGACGGACCGCGTCCCGTGGATTACGTCTCCGGCGCGGCCGCGCTCCTCTCGCGGAGCGCGCTGGAGCGGACCGGCCTGCTGGACGAGTCGTACGTGATCTACGTGGAGGACGTCGACTGGTCGGCGCGGGCGCGGAAGGCGGGATTCGTGCTCTGGTACGAGCCCGCCGCCCGCGGCTGGCATCACGTGTCGGTCACGAGCGGGGGCGGGCTGACGCCGCTCAAGGCCTACTTCCGGCTTCGGAGCGGCGCGCTCTATCTCTCCCGCCACGCGGCGGTCTGGGAGCGGCCGCTCGCGTGGCTGGCCT
The DNA here is from genome assembly GCA_035496795.1 of Candidatus Omnitrophota bacterium. Lineage (GTDB taxonomy): Bacteria > Eisenbacteria > RBG-16-71-46 > SZUA-252 > SZUA-252 > DASQJL01. Next base: position 3,384 of record DATJEJ010000047.1, on the reverse strand, counting down.
ACGGGGCGTGGACCGCCGTCCTCCTCGTGCGCGCGCTGGTCGCCGGCGACCGGGCGAGCGCGGGGGCGCTGCTCCTGGGATTTCGCGACTTCACGGCGATTCTCATGGGCGGGACGCCGCGCGCTCGTACGCCGCTCGCATTCGCGAGGCCAGCGCCTCCACGGTGAACGCGGCGGCGCGGGCGCGTCCGCGCGCGCGAAGGTCGGTCAGCGGGGCCGGATCGCGAAGGATGGACCGGAGCGCCGCCGCGAGCGCCGCCGCGTCGCCCGGGGGCACGACGATGCCCGTTCCGCCCAGGGTCTCGGTGACCGCGCCGCTGTCGGCGGCGACCACCGGAACCCCCGAGGCCATGGCGAGGAGCGGCGGGATGCCGAACCCCTCGGCGCGCGACGGGTAGAGGAAGAGGGCGGCGCCCGCGTAGAGCGCGGGCAGCTCGGCCTCGGGGACGAAGCCGGGGAAGTGGATCCGGGAGCCGAGCGGCTCGGCGCGGGCCTTGAGCGCGCGCGCCTCGCCGCGCAAGGCGCCCGCGAGCACGATCGGCGGCAGCGTCTCGCCTTGGGCCTCCAGCGCGAGCAGCGCATCGAGGAGGGTGTCCACGCCCTTGCGCGGGTCGAACCCGCCGAGATAGAGCCAGTAAGGGCCGCCGAAGCGCGCGTGCTGGGCGGCGACCGCCTCGGGAGGCGCCGCGGCGAAGCCGCGCGGGACGGCGCAGGGGATCACCTCGATCTTCGCGCGCGCCTCCGGCAGCGCGGACTCGATGTCGCGCCGGCTCGCTTCGCTCAGCGTGACGATGCGGGCGGCGTCGTGCGCCGACGTCCGGACGGCCCGGCGGTAGAGCGCGCGATGCAGCCACGCGGGCCGCGGCCAGGGAACGTATCGCGGCGCGCGCCAGGGAATCAGATCGTGCAGCGAGAGGAGCGAGGGGAACGGGAGTCCGCCGGGCACGCCGTGGTTCCAGGTCGCGTGGAAGAGATCGGGTGCGGGATCGATGCCGCGGAGGACGCCCGGGAGGACGAGCGACTCCCAGCGGATGCGCCCTCCCGAGCCGGCCGCGCTCCAGACGGGGATCGATGGGGGGACCCTGCCGGGCGGGATCTCGCGATCGGCGATGCCCGTGAAGGCGACGTTGCGCAGGGTCAGCTCTTCCACGATCTGGGCGACCAGGAGGCCCACGCCGCCGCCGGAATCGAGAGCGAGCGGACGGAGGTCGATCGCGACGCGGAGCGGGCGATTCATCGCCGGAAGCTACGGGAGCGGTGCGAAGCGGTCAACGACTCGGGAAGGGGGCCGGGCGATTCGTCGCATCCTGCGACTTGACATGATGTTGCGAGGACCGATACGCTTATGAGGTGCGCGACCCCGGAGGCAGCCGTGCGTCCCGACTGGGACGTCGTGTGGCTCAGTGACATTCCCTGGTCGGCTCTCTGGCAGCGCCCTCAGCAGCTCGCGACCCGCTTTCCGGACAGGGCGCGCGTCCTGTTCGTCGAGCCCTGGACGCTCGGCCATCGCGGCGCGATGCTTCCGGCCGACGCCGCGCCTGGCGTACGCCGCGTCTCCTTTCCGTTCCTGCCGCTCCACGCCCGATCCCACGGCCTGCGCCGCGCGGCGTATGCCTTCGGATCGACCGCGCTCGCGGACGGATTCTTCCTGCTCCAGCGGCTCGGAGCGCTGGGACTTCGTGACGGCCCCGGGAAGCGGCTGGCCGTGGTCCAGAACTTCATGGCCGAGCCGTTCCTGGACGCGCTTCGCCCCGACCGGGTGGTCTACGACATGATCGACGCGCCGCTCCACTTCGCTCCCGTGCCGCCGCGGCTGGTGCCGCGCTGGGAGCGGCTCCTGCGCCGCGCCGACCGCGTCATCGTCACCTCGCGCGCGCTGGGGTCGCTGGCGACCGCGGCCGGGGCGCGTGCGGCGACGCTCATCGGCAACGGCGTCGAAGCGGCGCGCTTCGATCCGGACCGGGTCGCGCCGGCGTCTCTGCCCGGGGACCCCGCCGCGCCGGTGCTGGGCTATGTCGGCTCGCTCCATTCCTGGCTGGACGTGCCGCTCGTGGCCGCGCTCGCGCGCGCCTGCCCCGAGGCGCGCGTCGTCCTGGTGGGTCCCGCGCACCCCGAGACCGCCGCGGCGCTCGCGCGTGCGGCGCGCGAGAACGCGAACCTCCACTGGACGGGTCCCAAGCCCTACGACCAGGTGCCGGGCATCGTGCGCGCGTTCCGGGTCGGACTGATCCCCTTCCGGCGCACGCCGCTCACCGAGGCGGTGAATCCGGTGAAGCTGTACGAGTACGCGGCCGCGGGCGTCCCCTGCGTGGCGACCCGCTTCACCGACGAGGTGGACGCCTGGGACGGCGCCGCCCGCGTCGCGGAGACCCCGGAGGAATTCGTCGCCGAGGCGCGGGCGCTCCTGACGTCGCCGCCCGACCGGGCCGGGCTCCTCGCGTTCGCGCGCCGCCACGACTGGGACGCCATCGCGCGGCGCTTCGCCTCGGTCTGCCTGGAGGACGCGGCGTGAAGCGCGCCGGACTCTCCACCGCCCTGGCCGCGGCGATCGCCTCGGCCATCGTCCTGGTCTTCTTCTATCCGCTCGTCTTCGGGAAGGTCTTCGTCTCGCCAGACTCGGTCGCCCCCGCCGGCTTCTCCAAATTCGCGATGGAGGCGCTGAAGACGCGCCACGTGTACGCGCTCTGGAATCCGTTCCAGTTCCTCGGCATGCCCAGCTTCGGGAGCCTGGCGTTCGTCCCCTACGTCTATCCGCTCGATCCCGTCTTCGGCTTCCTGAACACCGCGCTCCATTTTCCCGACCTCACGTGGCTGCTCGCGCACTACCTGCTGATCGCGGTCTCGATGGTGCTGCTCGCGCGCGCGCTCGGCGCCGCCCCCGACGCGGCGCTGATCGGCGCGGTGGCCTTCGCCCTCACGCCGAACCTGGTCGCGGTGGGCGCCTTCGGGCACGGAAGCCAGATCATGACCGCGGCGTACCTGCCGCTCCTGTTCCTCCTCTACGACCGGTTCGCGCGGCGCGGCTCCCTGCTCGCGCTGGCGGGATTCGCCTTCGCCGCGGCCCTCCAGCTCCTGCGCTCGCACGTGCAGATCGTCTTCTACACGTGGCTCGCGCTCGGGCTGTACGCGGTCTTCCTCGCCATCGCCGCGGCTCGCGCGCGCCGGGGCGGCGAGGCCGCGCGCGCGCTGGCCGGTCTGGCGGTCGGGATCGGGCTCGGGTTCGGGATGAGCTGCTTCCTCTACCTGCCCGTGCACGAGTACGCCAAGCTCTCGATCCGGAGCGCGGCCGAGGGGTCGGGCGCCGGCTTCGCCTACGCCACCTCCTGGTCGTTCCATCCCGCCGAGATGCTCACCTTCCTCATCCCCTCGATGTTCGGCTTCGGCG
>DATJEJ010000046.1:0-5280 GCA_035496795.1 Candidatus Omnitrophota bacterium | reverse complement strand
CCGATCGTGAACCACGGCGAGCTGCCGGCCCTGTACTGCTTCGTGTTCCTGTACATCGCGGCCCACGGCTCGGGCCGGCTGAGCGTGGACGCGGCGCGACGGGGGAGCACCCGTACGTAGTTCCACCCGCCCCTCGACCCGGCGGCCGGGAATAACGCGTTGTTGCGGCCCTCCAAGCCCCGTAGACTGATGGGAGCGCCTTCCACGCCGTCGCGTGGGGGCCAGGAAACCGCGATGATCACGCCCGAGCCGTCGCGCGCCGGGGCCTCCCCGGAGCGCTCCTTCGATAGCCACACGCCCCTCGACGATGCGGTATTCCGCCAGATCGTCCAGGGCGCGCGGGACTACGCCATCTTCCTCCTCAGCCCCGAGGGGGTCATCCGCACCTGGAACCTCGGCGCCGAGCGGATCAAGGGATACGCCCCGTCGGAGATCATCGGCCAGCACTTCTCCCGCTTCTACCCGCAGGAGGCCATCGAGCGGGGATGGCCGATGCGCGAGCTGGAGATCGCCGCGGCCGAAGGCCGCTTCGAGGACGAGGGGTGGCGCCTTCGCAAGGACGGCTCCCGCTTCTGGGCGAACGTCGTCATCACCGCGATCCGCGACGATAGCGGCGAGCTGGCCGGCTTCTCCAAGATCACCCGCGATCTGAGCGAGCGGAGGCGCCACGAGGAGTCCCTGCGCGAGAGCGAGGAGCGCTTCCGGCTCCTGCTGGAGGGGGTCTCCGACTACGCCATCGTCTTCCTGAACCCGGAAGGGTACGTCAGCAGCTGGAACGTCGGCGCGCGGCGGATCCAGGGCTATGGGGCCGACGAGATCATCGGCCGCCACTTCTCCCTCTTCTTCCCCGCCGAGGCCAAGAGCGCGGGCGCGCCCCAGCTCCTCCTGGATCAGGCGCGCGCTACCGGCCGCGCCGAGGACGACGGGTGGCGCACGCGCCGCGACGGCTCGCGCTTCTGGGCGAACGAGGTGATCACGGCGCTGTACGACCACGAGGGATCCCTGCGCGGGTATGCCAAGGTGACGCAGGACATGACCCAGCGCCGGAAGATCGAGGTGCTGGAGGAGACCGCGCGCCGCGTGAACGAATTCCTCGCCATGCTCGCCCATGAGCTGCGGAATCCGCTCGCGCCGATCCGGAACGCCGTGGGACTGATGCGCGCGAAGCGGATCGACGACCCCACGCTCCAGTGGTCGCGCGACGTGATCGAGCGGCAGACCGCCCACCTCTCGCGCCTGGTGGACGACCTCCTGGACGTGAGCCGGATCACCAGCGGTCGCCTCACGCTGCAGCGCGAGCGGCTGGACCTGGCCGTCGTCTTCGAGCGGGCGGTGGAGGCCAGCCGGCCCCTGATCGAGGGGCGGCGCCAGGCGCTGGAGGTGCGTCTGCCCGAGACCCCGCTCTGGGTGGAAGGGGACCTGATCCGGCTCGCGCAGGTCGTGCTCAATCTCCTGAACAACGCGGCCAAGTACACGCCGGCCGGGGGGCGCATCTGGCTGAGCGGAGAGTTGGAGGCCGGCAGAGCCGTCATCCGCGTCCGCGATTCGGGGGTGGGCATCTCCACCGATCTCAAGACCCGGATCTTCGATCTCTTCACCCAAGGGGCGCGCACGCTCGACCGCTCGGACGGCGGTCTCGGCATCGGGCTCACGCTGGTCGAGCGCCTTGCGGCGCTCCACGGCGGCACCGTGGAGGTGGTGAGCGCCGGCGCGAACCAGGGCAGCGAGTTCATCGTGCGGCTTCCGTCGGCCGCCCCGCGCGAGGCCCCGTCGACCAAGGACGCCGCGGAGACGGGGGCCGGCCGCCCCGCGCGGCGGCGCGTGCTCGTGGTGGACGACAACCGCGACTCCACCGAGACCATGTCGATGCTCCTGGGCGTCTGGGGACACGACACACGCAGCGCGAACGACGGACCCGCGGCACTTTCGGTCGCCGCGGCGTTCCAGCCGGAGGTGGTCCTGCTCGACATCGGGCTCCCGGGCATGGACGGCTACGAGGTCGCGCGCCGGATGCACGCGCTGCCCGGGCTTCGGAACGCGGTCCTCATCGCGATGACCGGTTACGGCCAGGAAGAGGACCGCATGCGCTCCCGCTCCGCGGGATTCGCCCGCCACCTCGTGAAGCCCGCCGACCCGAGCGCCTTGCGCCAGCTGCTCGAGTCGCTGCCGGAGTAAGCCCACCCCGAGGAGGTTCCATGGCCGCGTGCCGCCGCCTTCCAGGGATCCGAAACATCCTCGGGACGCTCGCGGCGGCGGTCGCTCTGGCCGCATCGGCCGGTGTCTCCCTCGCGCAGTCTTCGCCCACGCTGTTCCAGGCCACGGCCGGCGACGGCGATCCCTCCGCGCCCGAGATCACCACCCTCGAGATGAAGAGCGCCCTGGCTGCCGGCGACGCCGTCGTCTTCGACGCGCGTCCCGCGATGGAGTACGCCATGGGACACATCCCAGGCGCGCGGAACGTCGCCGCAAAGCCCGGCGTGCCGATGTCCGCCTACGTCTCCGACGCCGCGGAAATCGGGCGGGCGGTTGGCGGCGACAAGTCGAAGGCGATCATCCTCTACTGCAACGGCCCCTTCTGCGGGAAGAGTCGGCGGCTGGCGGCGGAGCTCAAGGCGGCCGGCTTCTCGAACGTGCGCCGCTACCAGCTCGGCGTGCCGGTCTGGCGCGCCCTGGGCGAGTCCGTGCAGATCGAGCCCGACGGTCTGCGCCGTGTCCTCGCGGAGGACCGCACGGCGTTCGTCATCGACGCCCGGGAGGCCGGCGCGTTCGCGGGCGGGTCGCTCCCCGGCGCGCGCAGCATCCCGCGCTCGGGCGTGCTCGACGGCAAGGACGTGGGCGCCCTGAAGGACGCGAAGAACGACGGCCGTTTGCCCATGGAGGACCACAACACGCGCGTGATCGTGGTGGCGGGGAGCGCCGGCGACGCGCGCTACGTGGCCGAGCACATCGCGCGCGAAGCGTTCTCCAACGTGGCGTTCTTCGGCGGGAGTTTCGAGGAAGCGCTCGCTCTGGCGAAGTAGCGCCAGGCGGCGGGACGCTCAGCCCGCGAGGCGCTTGGCCAGCGCGCGGCGGCTGGCGGGGGTGTTGTCGAACGTGGCGAGCAGCGTGCGCACCTCGGGCCACTCGTCGGTCACGTGCGGGTTGAGCGAGGCGACCGTCACCGTCTCGGGGTAGCGGCGGAGCCAGGCGCGGGCCGTGGCCTCCTGCTCCGCCGACACCGTCGATCGCGCGGCCACCGTCATCAGCGCGCTTCCCTCGATCCGGCGCGGCCACGTCTCCACGGCGGGACCGTGCTCGTTCGCGGTGAGGCCGTGCGCCCGCAGGAGATCGGCCATGCCGGCGCGGGTCTCGGGGCGATTCACCTCCAGCACGTCCACCGGCTGGCGCAGCGGAATCCCCCCCGCGCCCTGCTTCAGCACGCGCGCGGCCCCCTCGGCGATCCGCTCCAGCTCGGCGGCGGGAATCAGATCCCGCGCCTCGCGCTCCAGCGCCATCGAAAACTCCGCCGGGCGGGCGGCGCTCCCCGCGCGGAGCGCGCGGATCCGGGCGATCGAGGCGGCGATCCGGTCGGGCGCCAGACGACCCGACGCGAGCGCCTGGCGCAGCGCGGCCACCGCTTCCTCGGGACCCGGCTCCAGCTTGGAATAGAGGAGCAGGTCCACCCCCGCCTCGATCGCGCGCACCGCGACCTCGCCGTGCGCCCCCAGCGCCGTGGCGCCGTGCATCTCGAGCGCGTCGGTCACGACCACCCCGCCGAAGCGGAGCTTCTCGCGAAGCAGCCCCGTCACGACCGCGTGCGAGAGGGTGGCCGTTCTCGCGGGATCGGCGTCGAGCGCCGGCACGAGGAGGTGCGCGGTCATGACCATGGGCACGCCCGCCTGGATGGCTCCCTCGAAGGGGCGCAGCTCCCGGAGCGAGAGCTGCTCCATCGTGAGCTTGAGGCACGGCAGGGCCACGTGGGAGTCGAGCGAGGTGTCGCCGTGGCCGGGGAAGTGCTTGGCGACCGGGATCACCCCCGCGGACAGGAATCCTTCGATCGCCGCGCGCCCGCAGGCGGTGACCTGCGAGGGCGCCGTCCCGAACGAGCGCACGCCGATGACCGGATTCTTCGGATTGGAGTGGATGTCCACGACCGGCGCGAAGTCGAGATTCACGCCCAGGGCGAGCAGCCGGCGCGCGGTGCGCGCCGCGAGATCCTTCACCAGGGGCGGCCCGCCCGAGGACGCGACCGCCCGCGCCGAGGGAGGCACTTCCCAGAAGCCGGAGAGCTGGCTGACCATGCCTCCCTCCTCGTCGGCCGCGACGAGGGCGGGGAGCTCCGGCGTGCCCACCACGGCGTGCGCGGCGCGCGCGTAGCGCGCGGCCCCGCCCGCGTCGGCGAAGTTGCTCGCGAAGAAGATCACGCCGGAAGGAGCGATCGCGCGCAGGCGCGCCTCGACCTCGGGCGTCATGGCCGTGCCGGGGACGCCGACGATCAAGAGCTCGCCCAGCCGGTCCACGACCTCCTCGGGGCCGATTCGAGCCGCGGCCAGGGAGGGGCCGGCCATGCCGCCGCCCGTCATGGGAGCTCCACCTCCTCGAGAAGCTTGAGGTAACGCTGGTACACCGCGCGGGGGACCGCGCCCGACCGGAGGCCCGCCAGCACGGAGCACCCCGGCTCCGTCCGATGCGTGCAGGGGCGGAAGCGGCAGGGGGGCGCGTGCGCGATCTCGCCGAACACGCCGGCCACCTCGTCCGCCGTCGTGCGGCCGAGCACGACGCTCCGCACGCCCGGGGTGTCGATCAGCAGTCCGCCTTCGGGCAGCGGGTAGAGGCGCGAGCTGGTCGTCGTGTGCTTTCCCTTCCTCGTCCGCTCGCTGAGGTCGCCGGTGGCCGCGTCGGCGCCGGGGATCAGCCGGCGGAGGAGCGACGACTTGCCCACGCCGGAGTGCCCCACGAACACCGTGGATCGGCCCGCCAGCTGGGCGCGCAGCGTCTCCAGCCCCTCATCCGTCTTCGCGCTCACGTAGATCGTCTCGAGCGGAATGTTCGCCTCGAGCACGACGCGCCGCGCGGCTTCCACCGTGGCCAGGTCCACCTTGTTGAGACAGAGCACCGGCTCCATGCCGCCCCGCAGCGCGAGCAGCGTCCAGCGGTCGATCAGTCCGGGCCGGAACGGGGGATCGTCGAACGACGAGACGATCACCGTCTGATCGGCGTTCGCCGCGATCACCTGCGTCAGATCCCGCCCGCGCGCGCCCGTCGCCGCGCGCTCCAGCCGCGTCCGCCGCGGCGCCACCG
>DATJEJ010000045.1:0-5678 GCA_035496795.1 Candidatus Omnitrophota bacterium | reverse complement strand
CTCCCGGGCGACGTCGAGCAGCGGCTCACGCCCCCGGGCGAGTTTCCCTACCTGCGCGGGCTCCATCCCGGCATGTATCGCGCGCGCCTCTGGACGATGCGCCAGTTCGCGGGTTACGGCTCGGCCGCGCACACGAACGAGCGCTTCCACTACCTCCTGAAGCACGGCGGCACCGGCCTCTCGACCGCCTTCGACATGCCTACCCTGATGGGCTACGACGCCGACCACCCGATGTCGCTGGGCGAAGTCGGGCGCGAAGGGGTCGCCGTCTCGACGCTCGAGGACATGGAGATCCTCTTCAACGGCATCCCGCTGGACGAGGTGACGACCTCCATGACGATCAACGCCCCGGCCATCGTGCTGCTCGCGATGTACGTCGCGGTCGGCGAGCGCCATGGGATCCCCGCGGCCAAGCTGGGCGGCACGGTGCAGGCCGACATGCTGAAGGAGTACATCGCGCAGAAGGAGTGGATCATCCCGCCGCGTCCGGCGGTCAAGCTCTGCGTGGACATGATCGAGTGGTGCGCGGCGAACATGCCGAAGTGGAATTCCATCTCGATCAGCGGCTACCACATCCGCGAGGCGGGCGCGACGGCGGCGCAGGAGCTGGCCTTCACGCTGGCGGACGGGATCGGCTACGTCGAGGAGTGCGTGAAGCGCGGCATGGACGTGGATTCCTTCGCCCCGCGCCTCTCCTTCTTCTGGGACGTGCACAACGACTTCTTCGAGGAGATCGCGAAGTTCCGCGCCGGCCGGAAGATCTGGGCCACGGTGATGCGCGACCGCTTTCACGCGAAGAACGCCCGCTCGCTCATGCTTCGCACGCACGCGCAGACCGCGGGCGTGTCGCTCACGGCGCAGCAGCCCCTGAACAACGTGGCGCGCGTCGCGATCCAGGCCCTCGCGGCCGTCCTGGGAGGCACGCAGTCGCTCCACACGAACTCCATGGACGAGACGCTCGCCCTTCCCACCGAGGAAGCGGCGACCGTCGCGCTCCGCACCCAGCAGATCATCGCCTACGAGACGGGCGTGGTGAACACGCCCGATCCTTTGGCCGGCTCCTACTTCGTCGAGGCGCTCACCGCGAAGATCGAAGAGGAGGCGCAGGCCTACATCCGCCGCATCGACGAGATGGGCGGGATCATCGTGGCGGTGGAGAAGGGGTATCCGCAGAAGGAGATCGCCGACTCGGCCTACCAGTTCCAGCAGCAGGTGGAACGCGGCGAGCGGGTGATCGTCGGCGTGAACAAGTTCCAGGCCGAGAACGAGGAGATCACGATCCCGGTCTTGAAGATCGATCCCGCGATCGAGCGGGGCCAGATCGAGCGGGTGCGCGCCGTGCGCGCGCGCCGCGCCAAGGGGCCCTACGAGCAGTCCATGGCCGCGCTGCGCGACGCGTGCATGAGCACGAAGAACCTCATGCCCTACGTGCTCGACGCGGTGCGCGCCGAGGCCACGCTGGGCGAGATCTGCGACGTCTTCCGCGAGGCCTACGGCGTCTATCGCGAGCCCGCCGTTTTCTGAGGCGGCCCGGACCCTAGAGGAGCGTCATGGCGAAGAAGATCCGAGTGCTGGTGGCGAAGGCGGGGCTGGACGGGCACGATCGCGGCGCGAAGGTGGTCGCGAGCGCGATGCGCGACGCCGGCTTCGAGGTGATCTACACGGGCCTCCACCAGACGCCCGAGATGATCGTCCAGGCTGCGGTCCAGGAGGACGTGGACGCGGTGGCGCTCTCCATCCTGAGCGGCGCCCACATGACGCTCTTCCCGCGCGTGCTGGAGCTGATGCGCGAGAAGGGACTGAACGACGTGCTCCTGACGGGCGGCGGGATCATTCCCAAGGAGGACATGCAGACGCTGGCGAAGCAGGGGGTGGGGGAGCTGTTCGGCCCCGGCACGCCGACGGGCGCCATCATCGACTACGTGCGGGCGTGGGTCGCGAAGCACCGCTCCCCCGCGGGCAGCGCCACGTGAACAAGGTCGTCCGGGACGCCCGCGAAGCCATCGAGCGCGCCGGCATCAAGGACGGCGCCATGATCGTATTCGGGGGCTTCGGCCTCTGCGGGATCCCCGAGAACCTGATCGTGGCGCTCCGCGACAGCGGCGTGAAGGACCTCACCGGCGTCTCGAACAACGCGGGCGTGGACGATTGGGGACTGGGCCTTCTCCTTCAGACGCGGCAGATCAGGAAAATGATCTCCTCCTACGTCGGGGAGAACGCCACGTTCGAGCGGCAGTTCCTCTCCGGCGAGCTGGAAGTGGAGCTTTGCCCGCAGGGCACGCTCGCCGAGCGGATTCGCGCGGGCGGCGCCGGGATCGGCGGCTTCTTCACGCCGACCGGCGTGGGCACCGTCGTGGCCGAGGGGAAGGAGACGCGAACCATCCAGGGGCGCGAGTACGTGCTCGAGATGCCGATCCGCGCCGACTTCGCGTTCGTGCGCGCGCACATCGGCGACCGGATGGGAAACCTCGTCTACCGGATGTCGGCGCGCAACTTCAACCCGATGGCCGCCACGTCGGGGCGCGTGACGCTGGCCGAGGTCGAGAATCTCGTGGAGCCGGGCGCGATCGATCCGGACCACGTGGTGACGCCCGGGATCTTCATCAACCATATCTTCCAGGGGACGTATGGACCCAAGCGAATCGAAAAGAGAACGAATCGTCCGGCGAGCGGCGCTCGAGCTTAAGGACGGGTTCTACGTCAACCTGGGCATCGGCATGCCCACGCTGGTTTCGAACTACATCCCGAAGGGCATGAACGTCATTCTCCAGTCGGAGAACGGCGTCCTGGGCGTGGGGCCCTACCCCGAGGCCGGCCAGGAAGACGCCGACCTGATCAACGCCGGCAAGGAGACCATCACGGTCCTTCCCGGCGCCGCGTTCTTCTCGAGCGCGGACTCGTTCGCGATGGTCCGCGGCGGTCACGTGGACCTGACCATCCTGGGCGCCATGGAGGTGGACCAGGAGGGGAACCTCGCGAACTGGATGATCCCCGGAAAGATGGTGAAGGGGATGGGCGGCGCGATGGACCTGGTCGCGGGCGCGAAGCGCGTCGTGGTGACCATGTTCCACACCGCCAAGGGGGACGTGAGCAAGGTGCTGAAGAAGTGCGCGCTCCCGCTCACGGGGCGCAAGGTCGTGAATCGCATCATCACCGATCTCGCCGTACTCGACGTCACTCCGGGCGGGCTCAGGCTGGTGGAACGGGCCCCGGGCGTGACCGTGGACGAAATCCTGAAATCGACCGAGGCCGACCTCGTGGTTGAGGAAGTGGCCGAAATGCCGGTATGACCGGTTCGAGGGAAGCCATGCCGACGACGACCACCGCCGGGACCCGCCGCGACGATATCTACGAGCTGACCGACGAGCAGCGCGAATGGAAGGACACCCTTCGCGAGTTCGCCGACAAGGAGATCGCGCCGACGGCGTCCAAGAACGACGCGGCGGGCGAATTCCCCTGGGACAACGTGAAGAAGATGCGGGGGCTGGGGCTGTTCGGCCTCATCTTCCCCGAGCAGTACGGCGGGAGCGGCGCCGAGACCCTGATGTACGTGATGGCGGTCGAAGAGGTGAGCCGCGCCTGCGCTTCGACCGGCATCACCCTCGCGGCGCACGTGTCGCTGGGGACCGCGCCGATCTATCTCTTCGGCACCGAGGCGCAGAAGCGGAAATACCTCCCCAAGCTCTGCTCCGGCGAGCACCTGGGCGCGTTCGGGCTCACCGAGCCCGAGGCCGGGTCCGACGCCGGCGGCACGAAGACGAGGGCGGTCAAGGAGGGCGATCAGTACGCCGTCAACGGGCGGAAGATCTACATCACGAACGGCGGCGTCTGCGGCACCGCCGTGTTCACCGCGGTCACCGCGCCCGGCTTCGGCGCGCGCGGCATCTCGGCGTTCATCGTGGAGAAGGGTACGCCCGGGTTCTCGGCGGGCCCGCCCGAGAAGAAGCTGGGACACCGCGCCAGCAACACCGTGGAGCTGATCTTCGAGAACCTCCGGCTTCCGAAAGAGAACCTGCTCGACCAGGACGGCCGCGAGGGGAACGGGTTCAAGCAGTTCATGATCACCCTGGACGGTGGACGCATCTCGATCGGCGCCATGTCGCTCGGGATCGCGCAGGCCGCGCTGGATTCGGCCGTCCGCTACGCCATGAACCGCCGCCAGTTCGGCAAGGCGATCGGCGATTTCCAGGCGATCCAGCTCCTCCTGGCCGAGATGACCACGGAGCTGGAATCGGCGCGGCTCCTGGTCTACGCCGCGGCGCGTCTCAAAGACCGGGGCGCCCCGTTCACCCGCTACGCCGCCATGGCCAAGCTCAAGGCCTCGACCGTGGCGATGCGCGCGGCGGACGCGGCGGTCCAGATCCACGGCGGCGCCGGCTACATGACCGACCATCCGGTGGAACGCTATTTCCGCGACGCGAAGCTGATGGAGATCGGCGAGGGGACCTCGCAGATCCAGAAGCTCCTGATCGCGCGCGAGCTTTTGAAAGAGGCGGGACACGTCTTCGGGAGCTGATCCCCCGGCCCGGGAAGACGCCATCGCCGAAAGGAGATCCAATCGTGGCTGAGAGAGACGCCTACATCGTCAGCGCCTGCCGGACCGCCATCGGCGAGTTCCTCGGCGGGCTGGCTTCCATGACCGCGCCCCAGCTTGGGGCCGTGGTCATTCGAGATGCCGTCCAGCGCGCCGGCATCGAGCCGGGACAGGTCGAGGAAGTGCTTTTCGGGCACGTCGTGCAGGCCGGCGCGGGGCAGGCTCCCGCGCGCCAGGCCGCCATCCATGGCGGCATCCCCGACACCGTGGGCGCGACCACGATCAACAAGGTCTGCGGCTCGGGACTCAAGGCGGTCATGCTCGCCGCGCAGGCGATCAAGGCCGGCGACGCCGACGTGATCGTCGCGGGCGGCATGGAGTCGATGTCGAACGTGCCCTACCTGCTGCCGAAGGCGCGGACCGGGTATCGCCTGGGCAACGGCGAGCTGGTGGACGGCGTCGTGTTCGACGGCCTCTGGTGCGCGTTCAAGAACCACCACATGGGGAACTCGGCCGAGTTCATCGCGAAGAAATTCAGCGTCACGCGCGAGGACCAGGACCGCTTCTCGGTGGACAGCCACAAGAAGGCGGTCGCCGCGCAGAAGGAAGGCGCCTTCAAGGACGAGATCGTCCCGGTGCTGATCCCCCAGAAGAAGGGGGAGCCCAAGTGCTTCTGCCAGGACGAGCGGCCGCGCCCCGACACGTCGATGGAGACGTTGGGGAAGCTCCGCCCCGCCTTCGACAAGGAGGGTACCGTCACGGCGGGGAACGCTCCGGGCCTGAACGACGGTGCCTCGGCGGTCGTCGTGATGTCCGAAGCCGCGTTGAAGCGCACCGGGGCCAAGGCGATGGCGCGCATCAACGGCTACGCCACGGGCGGCGTCGCTCCCGAGATGATCTTCTACGCCCCGGTGATCGCCGTGCGGAAGCTGGCCGAGAAGCTCGGGCGGAAGACGAACGAGTGGGACCTGATCGAGGCGAACGAGGCGTTCGCGGCGCAGGCGATCGTGGACGCGAAGGAGCTCAACTGGGATCCGGCGCGGCTCAACGTGCGCGGCGGCGCCGTGGCCCTGGGGCATCCGATCGGAGCCTCGGGCGCGCGGGTGCTCACGACCCTTCTCTACGCCATGCGCGACAAGAAGGC
>DATJEJ010000044.1:0-10052 GCA_035496795.1 Candidatus Omnitrophota bacterium | reverse complement strand
GCTGGTCGGCGTGGTCACCTACGCGCGCGGGGGAAAGCTGCCGGCAAAGCTCCTTCCGGGGCTTCTGGCCGGCGGAGCGCTCGGCGGACTGGTCGGCGCGGTGCTGGCGCAGGGCATTGGAGGGCGCTCGCTCGCGCGGATGTTCGCGGTATTCCTGGTCGTCGTCTCGTTGCAGATGATTCTCGGCAAGCCCCGGCCGCGGACGCCCGCCCCGGGCAACCCATCGCGTTCCGGAGGCCCGTCATGATCCGCCGTTCGCTCGTCTCGCCCCTCGCGGCCCTGCTCCTTCTCCTGATCGCGCCGCATCCGGCGCGCGCCGCCGAGCCCGCCTCGGCCGCGAAGCCAGCCAAGGGCAAGCCCGGGGCGGAGCAGGTCCGGTTCGAGCGGCTGCTGGAGCGATCGACGCGGGAGCGCTTCGCCGCCAACCCCTCGTTCGCCACGTACCTCGGCGTGCACGACTTCGACACGCAGCTCGAGAACACCTCGAAGGCCTCGATCGAGGCGCAGGCGGCGGCGATCCGCCGCGCTCTGGATGAGCTCGGGACCATCGACAAGGCCAAGCTCGACGCCGACGCGCGGGTCGACTACGACCTCTTCGCGAGCGATCTGAAGGGGCGGCTCTATCGCGCGACCGAGCTCAAGGAATGGGAGAAGGACCCGGGTTCCTACGGCTACGGCTGGTCGATCGAGAACCTGATCGCGCGCAACTTCGCGCCGCCCAAGACGCGCCTCAAGGCCGTGATCGCGCGCCTCCGGCAGGTGCCGCGGCAGTTCGACAACGGCCGCGCCAACGTGAAGAACCCCGCGGAGCTGCTCGCCCGTTTCTCGGCGGAGGATCTGGAGGGTCTGGTCGCTTACCTGGACAACGATGTGCCGCACGCCTTCCCGACGGTGAAGGACAAGGCCCTCTGGAAGGAGTACGACGCGGCCAAGCTCGAAGCCCAGAAGGCCACGCGGGCCTACGTGAAGTGGATCCGCGAGGACCTGCTCCCCAACGCGCACGGCACCTACGTCCTCGGGGAGGAGGCGTTCCGGAAGCGGCTCCTCTACGAGGAGATGATCGATCTGCCGATCGATTCCCTTCTCTCGATCGGCATGCGGGAGCTCTATCGCCTGGAGGCCCGTTACGAGGACGCCGCCGCTCGCGTCGCGCCCGGCGCCCCTCTCGAGCTGGTCGAGGGGATGATGCGGAGCGACCATCCGAAGAAGGATCAGCTCCTCGACGAGGTGCGCGCGCTGCTGGACAACCTCCGCGACTACTGCATCGAGTCCAACTTCGTCCCGATCCCCGCGGGCGTGCCGCTCAGGGTGCGCGCCACCCCGGAGTTCGAGGCCAGCCGTTCGTTCGCGTCGTTCGACGGCCCCGGTCCGCTGGAGGCGAAGGCGCGCGACTCCTACTACAACATCACGCTGCCAGGGGCCGGCTGGGACTCCACGCGGGTGGCGCAGCATCTGCAGGGCTACAGCCGCTGGAGCCTGCCCTCGGTCTCCATCCACGAGTGCTATCCCGGCCACTACGTCCACTCGCTCTACATGGTCGAGGCGCCGACCTACGCGCGGAAGGTCATGGGGTGCTCGTCCTTCGCGGAGGGATGGGGCCTCTACACCGAAGAAGCGCTGTTCGATCACGGCTACGCGCACGGCGACGCGATGAAGGAGTTCGGCATGCTCCGCTGGGCGCTGGTCCGATCCTGCCGCCTCCAGGTCGGGATCCGTGTCCACACCCGCGGCATGACCATGGACCAGGCGACGCAGTTCTTCGTGGACCACGCGCACATGGAGCGCGCGAATGCCGAGCGCGAGGCCTATCGCGCCGCGTTCGACCCGCTCTATGTCGTCTACACGATCGGGGCGATGCAGATCCGGAAGCTTCGCGACGACGTGAAGGCCAAGGAGGGCGCCTCGTTCGACCTCGCCCACTTCCACGAGCGGATCCTCTCCCAGGGGTCGCTGCCGGTGGCGCTGCTCCGGCGCATCCTCCTGAACGACGAGGGCCCCTCGCTATAGCCGGGACGGTGGAGCTGCTCCTCGCGCTGCAGGACGCGCCGGCCTGGACCATTCCGGACGAGGCGGTGGAGGCGCTCCGCCGCGACTTTCCCTCGGTGCGGATCGAGAACGCGCGGGACGACGCTGCAATCGAGGCGGCCATCGAGCGCGCCGAGATCCTCTTCTGCTGGGGCCTGGGGGACGCGATGTTCGCGCGCGCCCGGTCGCTCCGCTGGCTGCACGCGCCCGCCGCCGGCGTGGGCGCCTACCTCACCCACTCGATCCGCGCCAAGGCGCCCCGCATCACCAATTCCCGCGGCGTGCACGCCATCCCGATCGCCGAGCACGTGATGGGCATGCTGCTCGCCCTGGCGCGCGGCCTCCCGCGCGCCGTGCGCCAGCAGGCCGCGGGCGGGATGAACCGGGAGGACTGGTTCGAGATGCCCGAGATTCCCGTGGAGCTGTCGGGGCGGACGCTCGGCCTCTACGGGTATGGGGCGATCGCGCGCGAGGTCGCGCGGCGCGCGGCCACGTGCGGCATGCGCGTGGTCGCGCTGAAGCGCGATCCGTCGCCGCGGGCCTGGGATCCCGCGCTTCTCGACACGATCGGACTCCCCCGGGAGGAGCCGGCGCTCGCCGCCGTGTACGGCCCCGGAGACTTCGACCCCTTCCTCGAGGAGTCGGACGCGATCGTGATCTCCGCCGCGCTCACCCCGGAGACCGAAGGCCGCTTCGACGCCCGCGCGTTCGCGCGCATGCGGCCCGGGTCCTGGCTGGTGAACATCGCGCGGGGAAAGATCGTGCGGGAAACGCAGCTGGTGGAGGCGCTCCGCGCCGGCCGCCCCGCGGCGGCCGCGCTCGACGTGTTCGAGCGAGAGCCCTTGCCGCCGGAGAGCCCGCTTTATACGCTCGACAACGTGATCCTGACGCCGCACGTATCCGGTCTCTCGACCGGCTACTGGCCGCGCTCGATCGCCCTCTTCCGGGCGAACCTCGGACGCTGGCTGGACGGAAGGCCGCTCTGGAACGAAGTGGATCCGGCACGAGGATACTGATGGCCAGGCCGCTGATCGGCATCACGCCCAACGTCCGCGACACGAAGAACCGCGGGACCGAGCACGTGGTGCTGTCCCATTACGTCGCGATGATCGCCGAGGCGGGAGCGATTCCCCTCATCGTGCCCGCCGTCCCTACCGTCGCGGAAGCGCGCGAGGTGCTGCAGCGACTGGACGGACTGCTGATGACGGGCGGCAAGGACATCGAAGCGGAGCGTTACGGACAGGAGACGCGCGACCGCGAGCGGCTGGCCCACCCCGACCGCGTGGCGTCCGATTTCGCCTACGCCGCGGCCACGCTGGAGCTGGAGCGCCCCACGCTGGGGGTCTGTCTGGGCACGCAGGTGATGAACGTCGCGGGGCGCGGCACGCTGCACCAGCATCTTCCCGAGGATCTTCCCGGCGCGGCCGAGCACGAGGACGACGATGAGGGAAACTCTCCCGATCACGACGTCGTGATCGAGCCGGGCACCCGGCTTCGCGAGCTCCTGGGCGTGGCGCGCGCGCGCGTGAACAGCTATCACCATCAGGCGATCGCGAGCGTGGCGCCCGGGTGGCGCGTCGGCGCGCGCGCCGAGGACGGCGTGATCGAGGCGATCGAGCGGGAGGACCGTCCCTTCTATCTCGGCGTGCAGTGGCACCCGGAGCGGATGCGCGGCTCCGACGTCACGCGGCGGCTCGCCGCCGCGCTCGTGGACGCGGCGCGCGGCGCGCCCGTCCGGTCCAGCCGTACTTCTTCCGGATCGCCATGATCTGATCCAGGTGGTTCAGGTCGTGCCCCGCGATCAGCTCCAGCGTCCGCCGCACCGTCTCCTTCCCCCGCTCCGAGTGCATCCCGTAGCGCGTCCACCAGCTCCGCGGCACCCCCGTCACCAGCTCCAGGTTCACCTCGCGCAGCTGCCGGATCCGGCGGAGCAGCGTCGCCGTGCTTGCGCGCCGGCCGCGGAAGGTGTCCGTCCACCCCGCCTGGTCGTAACCCTGGATCGGCGAGCCCGATTCGCAGAGCGCCATGCGGTAGCGGTAGCCGTAGACCACCTCGGTGTCGAGCAGGTGCCCCAGGATGTCCGCGATCGACCATTTGCCCCGTGCCGGGCGGCGGCGGAGCTGGGCGGTCGTGAGTCCGCGGACGGCGCGTTCCAGGCGGCCGGCATGTCCCCGCATCAGCCGGACGGGATCCCGGCCGGCGCGATAGGCTTCGGTCTTCCGAACGTAGGCGACGATCTCGGGCGAAACGCGGATCTGACGACGCGAAGGTTTCACTCCACCGCTCCTTTCGGTTGAGGGTTGCTCCAAGAAGGATTATAACGATGGGGTCGAGCCGACGCTGGCTGGCCGCCAGGCTCCCCGGACTGGAGGCTGCCCGATGAGCTCACCGTCGCCCTCGATTCCCCGTTTCCTCATCCTGGCACTCTTCCTGACCGCCGCGCTCCCGCCGGCGGCGCGGGCCTCGTTCCATCTCAACGAGTTCTCCCGGATCATGACCGGGTACAACGGCGACGCCACGATCCAGGCCGTCGAGCTGCGCATGCTGGCCGGCGGAGAGAATCTCGTGGCCACCGGAGCGATCAAGACCTACGACGCGGCGGGCAACCCGCTCGCGACCCTGGGGACCTTCGCGGCGAACGTTCCGAATGGAGTGCTCGACCGCCGGATTCTCTGCGCGACCGCCAACTTCCAGTCCACGTTCGGAATCACCGCCGATCTCACGATCGCTCCCGGGCTGCCGGTGGGGACGGGGCAGGTGTCGTTCGAGGAGGCGGGCTGCTTCGTGAACGGGATCGCCTATGGCGCGGTGACCGTTCCGAAGAATGCAACCACGTCCGCGGCGGCTCTGCCCAAGGACCTGGCCTACGTCCTGGTGCGAACCGTCGACGACGCGACGCTGCCCTCCTGCCCTCTCGCGGAGGACGCGGCGGCGCGGATGACCCTCCAGTCGGCGAACGCGGCGACGCCGGTCGTGTTCCGGAACAACGCGGGCGCCTCGGTGAGCGTGAGCTCGACCGTGACCGCGGTCGGCGCGCTCTCCCGCGAAAGCGCGCTCGGGGTCGCGCCGAATCCCGTGCGATCGGGGGCGCGCGTGACCGCCCCCGCGGGGCGGCGGCTCACGATCCACGATGCGCGCGGGCGGCTGGTCCGGGTGCTGGCCGGGGCGCGCACCGGGAGCCCGTACGCGGGCTGGTGGAACGGACAGGACGGGAGCGGAGCGGCGGTGCCCTCGGGCGTCTACTTCCTGCGCCTCGAGGGGCCGGAGGGAATCGTGACGCGGCGGTTCGTCGTCGCCCGCTGAGCGGCCGGCCGCGGCGAAGCGCGGCCGGCGCGCGGCTCCAGCGCCGTCTCGTCTACTGCGCGACGGCGACCACCTCTCCGGTGACCATCTTCATCCCGCACGCGAAGGGGATGTTCGTGTTCACGGTGCCCAGGCCGATCCGCACCGGCTGGTTCAACGGCAGGTCGAGGTGCGCGCCGTTGCCGTTGATCACGATGTCCTTGGCGCAGGTGCGGTCGGTGATCCGGGTGAAGACCAGGGTCGTGTTGGATCCCTTCACGACTTCGATCCGCGCCGGCTCGAATCCGTGCTCGGTCACCTGGATCGGCACGTCCTTGTTCCCCGGCGGCGCCTTCACCGTCTTCGGCTCCTTCTTGGACGAGCATCCGCCCGCCAACGCCAGCGTCACGGCGAGGAGGACGGCCGCGAGGCGCGCCTCCCGCCCCTTCCACGCTCGAATCATGGGCAACGACTCCTTTCGCGCCCGGCCGGGCCGGGATGTCATCGGGGGTCCCGCGAGCCGCCGCGGACGGCGCCGGAATGCGTCCCCCATCGGGTCCACCACGCCGGAAGAGCATGGCACAGACGAGGCGGACAGGCGAGGGGCCGCACCGCGGCTCCA
Organism: Candidatus Omnitrophota bacterium; assembly: GCA_035496795.1. Taxonomy (GTDB): domain Bacteria; phylum Eisenbacteria; class RBG-16-71-46; order SZUA-252; family SZUA-252; genus DASQJL01. Next base: position 4,123 of record DATJEJ010000044.1, on the reverse strand, counting down.
ACCCGCCCCCTTGTCGCGGTCGCTGCAAACCCCGACAATTCCGGCCGGATGACCGGGCCGGAGTCCGCGGACTTCCGGCCGACGGCTGGGAACCCGCCGTAAGGAGGCGCGATGAAACGTGCCGTGATCCTGCTCGTGATCGCCGCCGCCGCCGTGGGAGTCGGCGCGGCGCTCTCCATCTTCCGTCCCCACCTGCCCGCCGCCGAGCGGGGCCGGCGCCTCGCCGAGTCGATGGGTTGTTTCGGCTGCCACGGCCCCGGCGGCATCCGCGGCGCGATGAACCCCGGCCGGACCGACAAGACCGCCCCCAACTTCGAGGGGGACGTGATGATGTTCGCCTCGGGCGCCGCGGAGCTTCACGAGTGGATCCACGACGGTGTCACGGCCAAGCGCCAGCAGAGCGCCACGTGGCGCGCCCAGCGCGAGGCCGGGATCCTCAAGATGCCGGCCTTCAAGGACCGGATCTCCGACGACCGGATCGACGACCTGGTCGCGTACGTCATGGCGGTCTCCGGGATGTCCGCGCCCGAAGACTCCGCCGCCGCGCGCGGACTCGAACGGGCCGACAGCCTCGGATGCACGGGATGTCATGGGCCGGGCGGCCGTCTGGCCCGTCGCAATCCGGGATCGCTCAAGGGCTATATCCCGTCATGGGACGGCGCCGACTTTCCCGATCTCGTCCAGAGCCGGGCCGAGTTCCGCGACTGGGTCGAAGACGGCGTGTGCGACCGGCTGGAGGCGAATCCCATCGCGCAGTTCTTCTTGAAACGCGCCGTGCTGAAGATGCCGGCCTATGAGAAACACCTCCAGCCGGGCGACATGGATGCCCTCTGGGCCTACGTCCAGTGGCTGCGCTCCGCGGCCCGCGACCATCCCGAGCGCTCGTGATCCGCCGCGCCCTCCTTCTCGGCGCGCTGGCGGCCGCCGGGTCGCTGCTGGTCCCCGCCACACCGGCGCTGGCCCAGATGCATCACCACGCCATGCCCTCGGATTCGACGGCCTCGAGGCGCCATGCCATGCCCGAGGACTCGATGGCATCCATGCCGATGGACGACGCGATGCCCATGGATCACGCGGAACACATGGGGCACGGCGGGTCGATGGAGCTGGAGGCCATGTACGGCAGCTACCCCATGACGCGCGAGGCCTCCGGAACGTCCTGGCAGCCCGACGCGGCCAGGCACCGGGGTCTTCACGTCATGCGGGGCGCCTGGATGCTGATGTTCCACGGCTTCGCCGATCTCGTCGTGGACGACCAGGGAGGGCCGCGCGGGGACGAGAAGACGTTCAGCGGCAACATGGTGATGGGGATGGCGCAGCGCGCGGCGGGACCCGGCCGCCTGGGTCTTCGGGCGATGCTCTCGGCCGAGCCGGCCACGATCGGGAAGAACGGCTATCCCCTGCTCCTCCAGACGGGCGAGACCGCGAACGGCCGCACGCCGCTCATCGACCGGCAGCACCCCCACGATCTCTTCATGGAGCTCGCGGCCACGTACAGCGTGTCGCGCGGAAACCGCTCGCTGTTCCTGTACGGGGGCCTGCCCGGAGAGCCGGCGCTCGGCCCGCCGGCCTTCATGCACCGCTTCTCGGGCGCCGCCTTTCCGCAGGCTCCCATCACCCACCATTGGCTGGACTCGTCGCACATCACCTTCGGCGTCCTGACGGGGGGTCTCGTGGCCGGCGCGTGGAAGCTGGAGGCATCGGCGTTCCGCGGGCGGGAGCCTGACGAGAATCGGTGGGACATCGAATCGCCGAAGCTCGATTCGCATTCCTTCCGACTGTCCTGGAATCCGTCCCCGCACTGGGCGCTCCAGGCGAGCCGGGGTCGTCTGAACAGCCCCGAGCAGCTCGAGCCCGAGATCGACGTGGACCGCACGACCGCATCGGTCATCGTCGCGGCCGACCTGAAGCCGGGTCACTTCGAGAGCACCATCGCCTGGGGGCGGAACCGGAACCGCCCGGGGCCCACCCTCGACGCCTTCACGGGCGAGGCGGCGCTGGAGATCGCCGGCCGGCACACGCTGTTCGCGCGCGTCGAGCGGGTGGAGAAGAACGAGCTCTTCCAGGAGAACGACCCGCGCGCCGCAAGCGTCTACGACGTGGGCTCGTGGAGCGGCGGCTATCGCTTCGACGTGTGGCGGCGCGGCCACGTCGCGGCGGGAATCGGGATCCTCGCGACGATCGCGGCCGTCCCCGCCGAGCTGCGCGGCGACTACGGAAAGGACCCCACCTCGACCCTGGTGTTCACCCGCGTGACGCTTCGCTAGAAGCGCTTACTGAACCCTCAGCGTGCCGGATACCATCTCCATCCCGCAGGCGTACTTGATCGCTCCCCTCTTCTCCGGCGTGAACGAGATCGCGACCGGCTGATTCAGCGGAAGCGCCTTCCGGATGTGCTGATCGGGAATCACGATCTCCTTGGCGCATGTTTCATCGGTCGTGCGGGTCACGAGCAGAACGACCGGCTGCCCTCTTCGAACGTCGACCTGAGCGGGAACGAATCCGGCGTCCGTGACGGCGACCTTGACCGTCCGCGGACCGGCCGGCGAGGAATTCTGGCACCCGGCCATGGCTGTGATGGAACCGATGACCACGAGTCCTGCCACGATGATCGTCTTCATGTCACGTCTCCCTCTGCGGTAGCCGAAGCGGGCGAGCGCTCCGGCAGGTGTCGACCTTTCCACCCGGCGTAGATGGCCGGGTAGACGATCAGTTCCAGGATGAACGAGGTGATCACGCCGCCCACCATCGGGGCGGCGATCCGCTTCATGACGTCGGCGCCGCTTCCCTGTCCGAGGAGAATGGGGAGCAGGCCGAACAGAATGGCGCAGACGGTCATCATCTTCGGCCGGATGCGGTGCGCCGCTCCTTCCACGATCGCCTCGGTGAGATCGCTCCGGTCCCGGAGCTGCCCGCGCCGCTCCCGGTCGCGGTGGGCCAGCTTGAGGTAGAGGAGCATCACGACGCCGGTCTCGGCGTCGAGACCCGCCAGCGCGATCATCCCGACCCACACGGCCACGCTCAGGTGGTAGCCCAGGATCCAGAGGATCCAGACGGCGCCCACGAGCGAGAAGGGAACGGCGAGCATCACGATCGACGATTCCGTGACCGAACGCGTGTTGAAGTACAGGAGTCCGAACACGAGGAGCAGCGTGAGCGGGACGACCAGCGCGAGCCGGGCCGCGGCGCGCTCGTAGTACTTGAACTGACCCGACCAGTCGAGCCGGTAGCGCGGCGGGAGCGCCACCTTCTTCGCGACCGCCTCCTTCGCGTCGTGCACGTATTGCGCCAGCGGCCTGTCGGCGACGTCCACGGAGACGAGGCCGAAGAGCTGCCCGTCCTCCTCCTGGATCATGGGCGGGCCGGTGCGGAACTGGAGCTTCGCCAGCTGCGCCAGCGGAACCTGCGCACCCGTCATCGTCGGGACGAGGATCCGTCCCAGCGCTTCCGGATCCTCGCGGAAGCCGCGCGCGTAGCGGATGTTGATGGGATAGCGCTCGCGCCCTTCCACGGTCTGCGAGACCGGCATGCCGCCCACGGCCGTCTCGATCACGTCCTGAACGTCTTCCACCGTGAGCCCGTAGCGGGCGGCTTCCGCGCGGTCGATGTCGAAGTCGAGGAACAGGCCGCCCATGATCCGCTCGGCGAATGCGCTCCTCGTGCCGGGCACCCCCTGCAGCGCCCGTTCCACCTCCACGCCGAGGCGCTCGATGGTGGCCAGATCGGGCCCATAGACCTTCACCCCCACCGCGCTGCGCACACCGGTGGCGAGCATCTCGTTTCGGGTCTGGATCGGCATCCACCAGATGTTGGGCATCCCGGGGACGCGGACGCGCCGGTCCATGTCGGCGATGAGCCGTTCCCAGGTCATCCCCGGACGCCATTCCGACTCCGGCTTCAGCGTCACGACGGTCTCGACCATCGACATCGGCGCGGGATCGGTCGCGGTGCGCGCGCGGCCGATCTTCCCGAAGACCGTCTCCACCTCGGGAATCTCCTTGAGCTTTTGATCCATGTACTGGAGCACGCGTCCCGCTTCCGTCGCGGACATTCCCGGCGGAGCCGTCGGCATGTGGAGGATGGTCCCCTCGTTCAACGGCGGCATGAACTCGCTGCCGAGCCG
>DATJEJ010000043.1:0-2579 GCA_035496795.1 Candidatus Omnitrophota bacterium | reverse complement strand
CCGCGTCCCCTTCTTCAGAGAAGAGGACGGTTCGTCCATCCGCGCTCAAGTCCGCGAGCACCGACCAGTCCCCCCACGAGAGCTCGCGCTCCTCGGTCGCGCCGGGCTCCAGCCAGTAGAGCTCGGCGCGGTGGTTGTCGCTCACGAAGAGCACGCGGCCGTCCGGGGCGATATCGGTGATCCGCATCCCTCCCGGGCTCTCCGCCACCGTGCGGATGGCGCCGTCGAGCGTCGACGCGAAGATCTCCGCTCCCGTTCCTCCCCGGGCGGCGGAGAACCAGATCTCCTTCCCGTCCGGGCGCCACGCGATGCCTTGGCAGCTCCCGAAGATCGGCCCCAGGACCTTTGACGCTCCCTTCCGATCGATGATCGTGAGCGTCCCACGGTCGTCCGGGAACACCCGATGGTCGAAAAACGCGATCCGGTTGCCGTCCGGCGCGAAGCGGAGACGGCTCATCCAGCCCGGCGTCTCGCGGAGCACGTGACCGGGGGGGCACTCGAGGCGGTAACGCCCATTCGACGAGATCAGCACGGCCAGCGTTCCATCGCGCGCCCAGTCGGCGCTGACGACGCTGTCCACCACCGCGCGCGGCGCTCCGCCGGCCAGGGGCACCCGCGCGAGCGTGCCCTGCCGGCTCAGGTGTGGACGGTTGATCGTCTGGATCCCGATCCCGAGATCGCCCGCGCTCGAGACGAACAGGAGCACGGCGTTCCGAAACCCGAGGGACCGCGTCTCGGGAGAGCCGGCCTGGGCGGTGTACACGTTCGACGAGTCGCCATCCCACTCGGCGCTGTAGACGATCGTGTGCGCGTCCGGTGTGAAGCGGGCTTCGTGGATCACTCCGTTCCGGAACGTGACCCGCTCATACTGCACTTCAGACGCCTTCGATCCCGCGTGGGTGAGGGCCCATCCCAGTGCGACCGCGGCGGCCACTCCGAGACCCGCGGAGAGGAAGATGCTTCGATTCCTGCGCGGTTGGACCGCAAGACCGGTGACGGCCGCGGGGCCGGCGGAAGCCAGGAGCTCGAGATCGAAGGCCAGGTCGCGCGCGTTCTGCGGCCGCGCGGATGGATCCTTCTCCAGCGTGCGGCGGACCACGCGCTCGAGACCGGGTACGAGACGCGCCGCGTCCGGCAGCGGCCCGGGTTCGGTGGACAAGATGGCCGCCTGGACGTCGGCCGGAGTCGCGCCGGGAAACGCGCGGTGCCCCGACAGCATCTCGTACAGGATCGCTCCGAGCGCGAAGAGATCGGTGCGGCCATCGATGGCCTGATCGCGGATCTGCTCCGGAGCCATGTAGCCGACCGTTCCATACACCGAGCCCGGGCTCGTGAGGGCGGCGCCCATGCTCGCCGTATCGCCGCCGGCGGGCTCTCCCGTCATCCGCTTCGCCAGCCCGAAATCGAGGATCTTCACCCGGCCGCCGCGAGCGACGACGATGTTCTCGGGCTTGAGATCACGGTGCACGATCCCGCGCTCGTGCGCCGCCGCCAGCCCGCGCGCGACCTGGATCGCGAGGTCGAGCGCGGTCGCCACCGGGAGCGCGCCTGGCTCGAGCCGCCTTCGAAGCGTGTCCCCTTCCACGAGCTCGAAGACGACGAAAGGCGTCCCTTCGTGCACGCCCACGTCGTAGATCGCAACGACGTGGGGATCGCTGAGCGCGCCGACCGCGCGCGCTTCGAGATCGAACCGGCTCAGCCGCTCGGGATCGGCGGCGAATTCGGGTGGGAGCGTCTTCAGGGCCACATCGCGCCCGAGGCGGGTGTCGCGGGCGCGATAGACGTCGCCCATACCGCCCGCGCCGAGTGGCGCGAGGATCTCGTAAGGGCCGAGTCGAGTGCCGGCCGGGAGTGCGCCGCGTCCTTGCGCGGTCACGAACGTCTTGGCTCGATCATGAAATCGGTCGCGTGTGGCGATCCAGCCATACCGCCCAGGGAACGAGGATGTAGAGGCCGAAGGCGGAGACGATCACCGCGGTCATGTTGGGCGGCGGCGCCCCCGTGAGGACGCCCGCGAAGAGGACGAGGAGGAACACGAGGAGCGACAGGAACGCGAACCAGCCCTGCACTCCTCGGGGTCGATACGCGCGGAGCCACAGTAAGAGACCCGCCGCGAACAAACCCAGCTCGATCGCCGCGGTCGCGAGGCGTTGATTCCAGACCCCGAGCCCCACGCGCGTCCCGATTCCGGGCGCGAGCTGGAGATCGGGGCGGTGCACCACGAAGTCGAACACCCAGTGGCTCAGGACCGCGATCGCGAGCCATACGGCCGCGCGGGTCGAGCCCCGGAGCGCGCGGTACGCGAGGCCGAAGAGCGCGGCCCACACGACCGCCATCGCGAGGCTATGGGACCAGGGGTAGTACTGGAAATCGAGGGGAGTGACGACCGTGATTCCCGGTGCCACGCGCGCGCGCTCCCAACCGAGCGCGAGGAAGATGGGCCAGACCGCGTCCAAAAAAAGCGGGGCCAAGAGGAGCGCTCCAAGCGACGTCTTCGGAGCGACCCGCTTCCCCGCGAAACCCACGGCGATGTGCCCCAGGAACATGGTCGAAGCACCTCGCGTTGCGCCCGAGGGCGC